>JAHFUG010000211.1 GCA_023265195.1 Blastocatellia bacterium
AGGATCAGGATACAGGATTCAGGATACAGGATTCAGGATTCAGAATTCAGGATCAGGATCCAGGATGCAGGATCCAGGATGCAGGATCCAGGATGCAGGATGCAGGATGCAGGATGCAGGATGCAGGATGCAGGATGCAGGATGCAGGATGCAGGATGCAGGATGCAGGATCAGGATTCAGGATTCAGGATGCAGAAGGTGCTCAGGCGAAACTTGGTCTCTTAGAGTGTCGATGAAGAATGAAGAATGAATCCTGAATCCTGAATCCTAACTCCTGAATCCTGTATCCTGAGTCCTGAATCCTGAATCCTAACTCCTGAATCCTGAGTCCTGAATCCTGTATCCTGAGTCCTGAATCCTGAATCCTAACTCCTGAATCCTGAATCCTGAATCCCGACTCAGCCCCCCGCTACCGCTCCAATGACCAGAAGAGGCTCGGCTCCAGCCGCGACCGCCTCAGGCAGTGGAGCGTCCGGCTGCTGATGTGACAGGTCCTCTCCGCAGGCGAAGAATCGCAAGAACGCCCGCCGCTCCTGGGTGACGTGGTCGCGTATAGTCCCCTTCAGCATTGGATAGCGAGCCTCGACCGCGTCGAGGACCGTGCGTAGCGTCACCTGACCTTGAACGTCGACCTGCACCTCGCGGCCGACAGCCGCGAGGTTTCGCAAGTGTGACGGCAGCTCGACGCGGATCATCATGGCAGCACCTGAGCTTCTACGGAGAGCACGGCTGGAAGATCGCGGACGATGGGAGCCCAACTGTCTCCGGCGTCGGCCGACGCATACACCTGGCCGCCTGTAGTGCCGAAGTACACTCCGCACGGATCGAGCGAGTCGACCGCCATCGCGTCGCGCAGCACGTTCACGTAGCAGTTGCTTTGCGGCAGTCCATTAGTGAGCGCCTCCCACTCGTTTCCTCCCGTCCGGCTGCGATAAACGCGCAGCTTGCCCTCGTGCACGTAGTGCTCGCCGTCGCTTTTAATGGGAACGACGTAGACCGTCTCTGGTTCGTGCGCATGGACGTCGATCACGAAGCCGAAGTCGGTCGGCAGGTTGCCGCTGATCTCATGCCATGAGTCGCCTGCGTCGTCGCTGCGCATCACGTCCCAATGCTTTTGCATAAACAGCACGCTGGGACGTGACGGGTGCATCGCGACATGGTGAACGCAATGGCCGACCTCCGCCGCCGGATCCGGGATGTATTGCGAGTGGAGTCCGCGATTGATTGGCTTCCATGTCTTGCCGCCGTCGTCGGTCCGGAAGGCGCCGGCCGCCGAGATAGCTATGAATATCCTCGCGTGATCGCTGGGATCAAGAATGATCGTGTGCAGGCACATCCCCCCGGCGCCGGGCTGCCACGAGGGACCAGTGCCGTGTCCGCGCAATCCCGGAAGCTCTTGCCACGTCTGGCCGCCGTCGGTCGAGCGGAACAAAGCGGCGTCCTCAACCCCGGCGTATACAGTGTTGGGATCGGTCAGCGATGGCTCGAGATGCCACACTCGTTTGAACTCCCACGGATGCGCCGTTCCGTCGTACCACTGGTGCGTGGTGAGCGGCTTGCCGGTTTCATCGGAAACGTCGTAAACGAACTTGTTGCTCTCGCCCTTAGGCATCCCCTCGGGTGTTGTAGTCGGTTCGCCGGGGGGTGTTCCCGGCTGAAGCCACGTTTTGCCGCCGTCATCCGACCGCTGAATTATCTGCCCGAACCAGCCGCTGCATTGCGACGCATACAGCCGATTCGGGTCGGCCGGTGATCCTTTGAGATGGTACATCTCCCAGCCCGCGAAGTGCGGGCCGCTGACGTCCCAGTGTTCGCGCTTTCCATCCGACGTCAGGATGAACGCGCCCTTGCGTGTCCCAACTAGTACTCTTACTCCACTCATGCCTTTACTCCTTTCTTGGTTATGAAAGATTACTTGAATCACGCTCCCGCCGCGGCTCCCGTGTTCTTGTCTTTGCCGGCCAGCTTCCTGGTTATGAACAGAATCACGCTGGTTATGAACATAATCACGCACCCGGCCAGCCATGAAATCAACGGCCCGAAGGTCGTTCCGATTAGCAGGTGCGCTCCCGCGTGGAGCCACGTCTTACCGTCGCGGCCGAAGGCGTACTCGGGAAGGCTATAGATGTTGTCCTTGCCGGTGACGATCGCAAGAATGATTGATGGAACGATGATGATCTGCGCCGCCACGTTCATCAGGACGCAGATTGGCAGCAAGTGTTTATAGCCGCCGAAGCCGGCCGTGTGGACTCGAATCGCATAGTACAGTACTCCAATCCACGCCGCGGCCGTGATGCTGATCCACTTCGCTATCGAAATCGGCGCGCCGCCAAGAGACAGCGCAAGGCGGGCAATGCCGATTATGAGAATCAAGACCAGGAACAGCTTACAGAATGCGGCGTATTCAGAGAGGCGCTTTCCAAAAACAATCATAGGTTCTCCTGTCGATGTAGTTTCAGATTACCAAATAAATCGCCGATGATCGAAAGAATGAGCAAGCGATTCATCGCCGAGCCTTTTCCATGTGCTATGGGAGCGTCAAGAAATAAGTTCCACTTTTACTAGGGGAGTTCACCGCGGAGGCGCGGAGAGAGACGCAGAGGGATCTGCTCTCCGCGGCTCTCTCCGCGGTCTCCGAGCCTCCGCAGTGAAGCCCTCACTTCACCAACGGACCTAATCTCACGTCGACTCATAACTAAAATACGGGAAGTAATTCCCATACATTCCCCATTGTTGCATCGGCATGTCGTTCCTTTATCGCGCGGCAGAGTTCGCGCCCTTGTCGCGGAACCAGCCGCCCAACCAGGAGATGGGCAGCGCGATCACGACGAGCGTCAGCGGATACCACTTCGGCCCTAACTCAGGTCCAGCATTCCACGTCGCGGCGGCGCCGATAGTGCTCACGGCGACGCCAACGGCGCCCAACCACACGGCGTGCGTAATGGGCCGATTGGGCGCGAGCCAAGCGGCGACGTAGCCACCGGCGACGCCATAGACCGTGCGATAGGCCGTTGCAAGCACGAAGAGTGTGTCACTCATAGGCTGGCCCCACGGTGGGAAGACGCCGGTTGCGTGCAGCGCCGCATCGGTTCCAATAGAGAGAAAGACAACGGCCAGAAAGCCTGCGAGTACGGCTCCGATGCTTCGAACAACAAGGCGGGGATGCTTTTCGCTCATGAGTCTTTTCGCTCCTTTTCTTTTTAGGCGCCGCCAAAGCCCGGCGACCTTCGGCGGTGACCAATCAGCTTTCTCGTTTACTTGATCCTGGTGGTAATTGTCTTATAACCGCCGCCCGGATACACCCATTCTCCGGTCAAGGTGTTTCCGTCAGCCGAAAATTTACCTTTGTAATAAGCCGGGGAACCCTTCTCTCCGCCCCAAATCGTGAGAGTGTCGCTCTCTACTTCGTACACATAGTCGAGAGTCAGGCCATCCAGGTAACTATAGACTCGCGTCCGTATTTCCTTACCCGGCTCCTCTCCAAAAGGCTGTAGATGGCCGATTACCTCGATGCCCTTGCTTTTGTGCCCGGCATGATCGATGTCAAAGTGCTGCACGAGGAAGAAACCACCTTCCATCCACTCGTACTTTACTTGTCCTTGCGCGTCGCCGGATACTTTCCACGAGCCAACCAACTTATTCAAACTCTTGAGGTCGGGATTGGGCTTTGAATGTTGGGGCGAAGTCTCGCTGCTATCGCTCTCCGTCATAACGATGTCTCCTTTGATTTTGCTCGTCACGCTATTGGCTGCCTTCACGGTCGAGTTAATCAGCGTCTCTGAGTTCCCGTCTGTACCTGGGGAACTAGCACCGTGCGATGAACCGCCGTTGTTCCGATAGTGAATCGCATTGTTATTTTGCGCTGACACGGACATATCAACCACGAAAGCCAGCACGCTGAGACTGATAATACCGATCGCGGCGTGGCGAAGGGGTTCGATCCTAATCATTTTTTGCATACCTCCTTTGAAATCGAATCGAAGCATTGATTGCGCTACGGGTTGGGTCAACACCGAACGGGTTCTACGATCTACCGATTTGACTTTCCTCATTTCGACGAGCAGTTCAGTCCGCGCATAACACGGCCTCGCAGTCCTTGCCGGCCTCAACGGTGATAAGGATACAATCCGACAGCCGCGGAAACTAGCGCCGAAGTTCAGAGTTCAGCCTTTAGGCTGCTTGTTCAGAGTTCAGCCTTTAGGCTGCTTGTTCCGCGGCGCGTGCACTATCGCACCGAGCACGCTGAAGCGTGAACTCTAAACGACACGGCGCCGCACGCTGAAGCGTGAACTCTAAACTACCGCTACCGGGTATCTCAGTGGGAAGCGCGAGGGTGCAAAGAAGGACTGAAGGCCGAATCGGCTGCCTGAATTCTCACGCAGCCTCGAAGGCTGATGGTATAATCTCGGTCACTCGAGCCCCGAGAGTCGATCAATGAACAAAGCGCTCTCGCAGAATCACGACAAGTCTCTTCTCGATGATCGGAAGACTCTGCGCAAACTCGAGCTGAATTACCAAAAGAACAAGCTCCAGGACAACAGTCCCGCTATCGACAAGCTTGCGGCCGACTTCCGTTACGAACAAGCGAAAGACCAGTACTGGAATCCGGAGCCGTTTTCGTTGCTCTACGGAACGCCGCTCTGGGAGCAATCGAGCGCAGCGCAGCGCGTCAAGCTCAACCAGGTCTATTGGGTCGCCTACTACTCGCAGATAGTCTCCGCCGAGATCGCGACGATTTTTTTCAATCAAACGAGCGCCGCGGGACTTTACTCGATCGAGGATTTTCGCATTGTCTGCGATACGCTCGATCTGGAATCGGCGCAGGAACGCGCGCACATAAACGCCTTCAAGAAGATTGGAGAAGAGTTCGAGCAAGCCGTGTTCGGCGAGCGCATGTTCACTTACTCGATGCGCGGGCCGTTCGTGGAGACGATGATCTTGCACAACTCCAATCGCGTGAAACGGTTCTGGCGATGGATCCAGCTTCACGCGTACGCAAGCCTTTCATCGGACAACGCGTTCATCGGTTGCCAGTACTTCACGGTGCGCGGCGTCAGGACGCTCAACGGCAAGTTGATTCAACATCAGCTAAGCAAGCTGTATTCGAACGATCCGGATAACGCCTCGATTCCAGCCAGAATAAGCTACTGTCACTTCCTCGACGAATCGTTTCACTTCAACAGCTCGACGATCATCTCTCACGACGTTGTGAAGTCGTTGCGCGCGCCGACCGGCTTTGAACGATGGGTCGCGAATCTGACGCTGCGGGGAACGCAAAAGGACCATTACAATTTTTCAACCGCGATCAACGGGTTGTTCTGGTATGACCCCGCGTTATACGCGAAGGTCTACAAGATTCTTCGCTCGCCGCTGTTCGATCTCGGCAAGGACGGCGCGAAGGAGATGATGGAAGCGTGCTTCGCGCGAGACAATGAGGCGCTTCACTTGAGCGCGAAGAGCCGCCGGACGGCTCTGGATTCCTACAAGGGATACCTGGCCGACATCGACTACGTCGACCGGGCGAACAAAGAGATGGCGATAATGAGCGGGAATTCGGTGGCAAAGCATCTCGAGACGAACACGCGCGCGCTTAGACAATTCTTCAGGCGCCTGGACGCGAATGGAGACTGATTCCTACTCAGTCGGCTTTGCGCCTAGGAGCCATCCGCCGGTAACGCTGCGTCGCGGCGCCGTGTTGTCGGAGCACCTGACCATTGAAAACTCGCCGGTCTTGTTCGGATGCCGAACCGGGATTTGCGGAACGTGCTTGATCGAAGTCGAAGAAGAGCAACGTGGAACTCTGCCCGTCCCAGAGGCGGACGAGAAAGAGATGCTCGAGATAATCGCGCCTGACATCGGCCGCGCGCGGCTTGCGTGCCAGATCGAGCTTTGCGCCGATATAACGATCAGATACATCGGGCTCCGTTGAAATGGATTTCAAGGACTTCTGGTACGCCGTAGCCGAATCGAAAGACCTGGAGCGCAATACCGCCGTCGGCGCGGCGCTGCTCGGCGAATGGCTCGTCTTGTTCAGGGACGAAAACGGAAGTGCGGCTGTGCTAGTCGACCGATGCCTGCACCGTTGCGCGAAGCTGTCCGAGGGGCGCGTGCGAGACGGCCGGCTCCAGTGCGCCTATCACGGCTGGGTCTACGATGGGACCGGACGAGTGGTGTGCGCGCCGGCGAACGGGCCTGATCGAGGCGGACGTGAAATCGCGCGGGCGCGCGCGTTGCCGGTTAGGGAAGCCGACGGATACGTCTACGTCAGGCTCTCCGATTCGCCGGGCTCTGAGTTGGAGCCGTTTCGCATTCCTCACTACCTCGAGAAAGGCTGGGCGGCTATTCGGTTGAAGAATCACTTCAAGAACAACGTGACTAATTGCGTCGAGAACTTCGTTGACATTCCGCACACCGCGTTCGTTCATCCGAGGATCTTTCGCGTGTCGAAGAACGAGATGTTTGGGGCTCACGTATGCCGGCGAGATGGTTCGGTAACGGTGAACTACCGCAACGAGCGCGCGAATCTCGGAATGTTCTCGTGGTTTTTGAACCCAAGCGGCCGGGAGATTAAGCACACCGACCGTTTCATCATGCCGAACGTGACCAGCGTTGATTACGACTTTGGAAGGAAGCGGCGCTTCGTCATCACCTCGCAGTCGGTTCCGATCGCCGATGAAGAGACGCTCGTTTTTACGGATCTGACTTATAACTACGGCGTGTGGAACAAGCTTGCGAAACCGATAATACGCCGGCAAGCCCGGACGATTATCAATCAAGACCGGGCCATCCTGGAAAGCCAGATGAAGGTGATTAGAAAGTACGGAGCGCATTTCTCGAATACCGGCGCCGATTTGATTCACGTGTTGATAGAATCCATCCGCGATGAGATAGCCGGCGGCGGAGACCCGAGGCTGCTGCCCGAGCGCAGTCACGAAATCGAGTTCTGGGTGTGATCATGATCGTGTTTGTCTCGTTCTGGGTGTTAGCCGCGTTGACGTTCGCGCTGAGGCGATCGCGGTCAGCGGCGCTTCGAAGAACCGGGGCGGAGTGGATTCTGGATACATCAGGCCTGCTGGTTCAAGGGCTAGTGATTCCGGCGCTCGAGATCAGCTTGCTCTATTGGCTGATGCGGCAAATTGCGCCCGAGGCGAAGGGCCGCCTGGCGCTTTCATGGGCTCCGGCCTTTCTGTTGAACTTCGTAGTAATAGACTACCTCTACTATTGGAACCATCGCTTGCTGCACTCGAAGCGGCTTTGGCGGACACACGCACTTCACCACACCGCTCAACAGGCTGATGTGTTCATTGCGTCGAGAAACACTCTTTGGACTCCGCTGTTGATTGTCTACGTGTGGGCGAACGGGATCTGTATCTTCCTATTAACCGACCCGGCGCCATTTCTTGCCGGAGCCGCGATAACGGCGAGCCTGGATCTGTGGCGGCACACGTCATTTTCCCCCGCGCCGGGATCTCTGCTTCATCGCGCGGCGTCTCTTCTGTTAATCACTCCTCACGAGCACATATGGCATCACAGCAGCGACCGCGCGGATAAGAACTTCGGAGCGAACCTTTCAATCTGGGACAGGGTTCATGGCACCTATTGGAATCCCGTCGACAAACCGTCGCGTCTGGGAATACCGTTGCCGCTTGGACTCGGCCGAAAGTTGCTGTTTCCATATTCCGGCGAGAAGCGAGGGTCGCGGCAATGAGCCTGATGGGCCGCGCGATGTCCTTATACCCCACGCTGATTTTGAGCCTGGCGTCCGGAGCCGTGTTCTGGTTCGCTTATCGCCCGTCGCCGCTTCAACCCGTGGCCTTGATCTTGATTTTGTACGTGCTGCCTCCGATCACTCTCCGCATACACGAGCTCTTCTTCCCACTGCGAGATGGACTATCGAAACTGTCCGATCCGAAATACTCGCACTGGTGGGGCGCGCACCAGATTCAGGTGATCTACACGGCGCTGCCCCAACTCGAAGCCGTGCTGAGATTGATCCCCGGCGTGTACAGCGCCTGGCTGAGACTGTGGGGAAGCCGCGTAGGCCGAAAGGTGTACTGGACGCCAAACATCGAGATAACCGACCGCGGCATGGTTCGAATAGGCGATCGAGTAGTGTTCGGCCATAAGTGCAAGTTGCTTGGGCATGCCATCAAGCCAAAAGGCGGTTCAGTCATTCTTTATCTGCGAGCGATCGAGATCGGTAACGACGTGTTCATCGGCGCGGGCAGCCGGCTTGGCCCCGGCGCGGTGATCGCCGACGGGGCCTACTTGCCTGTTTTGACCGACGTGCACATCAACAAGGAAATCGGGTGATGATCCCAGTTCTTCGCGCCGCGATCGAGTCTTTCTTGCGGCCTTCGTACGCTCGATTCAGCAAACAACTTGAAGACCCCTGGCTCGCTCAACGAACTCTGCTTGACGAGTTGATTTCTAATCTCGCGGCGACTGAGTACGGCCGTTCGCTCGGGGTGAGGGCGACCGATAGCTACGAGAACTTCGCCCATAAGCTCCCAATCGTTGGCTACGACGACGTCGGCAATTGGATTGAAAGACAAAAGAGCCGTGAAGGAAACGTGATGGTTTCGGAGCGGGTCTTGTTTTATGAGAAGACTTCCGGTAGTTCAGGGCCCGCCAGGTACATCCCATACACCAGGGGATTGAAGGCCTCGTTCAATAAGATGTTCTCGATTTGGCTGTGCGACTTGCTTCGGTACGGACCGCGGCTCGAGACCGGAAGAACCTTTATCAGCATTTCTCCGGCGTTCGCTCACACTCAAACGACGCAACGCGGAATCAAGATCGGCCTCGAGGACGATTCCGATTACTTGAGCCCGTGGATGCGACGGCTTCTCAAGCGGTTTCTAGTGGTTCCGCCTTCAATCAAGCGGCTGCAAGATCCCTCGGATTTCAAACACGCATTGTCGGCGCTGCTCATCGCGGAACCCGGTCTTGAAGTCATCTCGATATGGAACCCTTCACTGATCGAAACGCTTCTCGATTGGACCGAAGCCAACCGCGGCGCCGTGGCCGCGACTTTAAGAGCGGGAGTCTTCTCTAAGGTAGACAATCAAATCAGGCTCAGGCGGCCATCGCCCGAGCGGCTGGCGTTGCTCGAGCAGCAGCCGATTGACTGGGCGCGGATGTGGCCGAAGCTCAAGTTGATCTCGTGCTGGGCCGGCGCTCACTCGGCTCAGGCGGCCCGGCGAGTTGGCGATCTGTTCCCACAAGCGCTCGTCCAGGGCAAAGGACTGATTGCGACCGAAGCGCCGTTGACTCTTCCCTTGATCGAAGCGTCTGGCTTCGTCCCGTTGCCGGGCGAGGTGTTCTACGAGTTCCTCGACGAACGAGGAAACATATCCTTACTCCACGAATTGGAACCGCAACGCCGGTATGAAATCGTTCTGACTCAAAAAGGCGGGCTCTACCGTTATCGTCTCGGCGATGCAGTCCGCGTCAGCCACTTTTACAAGGCGGCTCCCTGTCTTGAATTCGTAGGCAGAACGGACGCCGTCTGTGACATGGTAGGCGAGAAGCTTAACGAAGAGTTCGTCCGGGAATGCCTGTCGAGGCTCACGCTTGATTCGAGCCGCTTTCAAACTCTGTTGCCGGTGATGCTCGACGGCGGCCGGAGTCACTATACTCTCCTAGCCGATGCGCTGGATGGATCGGAGGCTTCGGTTGAAGACGAAGTGGACCGGCTGCTTTGCGGCGCCTATCACTATCGCAACGCTCGGTTACTGGGTCAGCTCGCCCCTGTGAAGATTCGAGCAGCGCCGGAAGCCAGAGAGATGTACTACGAGTACTTCATGCGCAAAGGGATGAAGTGGGGCGACATCAAGCACCAGTATCTTGTGAGGAACCTCGATGACGCGGCGAATCTGCTGGCTCTGCTCGACGGAGTCAACCGTTGAGAATCAGATAGTGCGGGGCCTGCGAGTGGCGCTGGCTGCCAGCCCAGCGCCAACGGCCTAGCCGCAGGTGGTGATCTTCATCGGACCTTGATCCTGGCCGCGAGAGTCTATCTACTGAGGATCAAATCATCGCTATGCGGTTCTGGTCACCCACAATGGGAACGTTTGAATCTCTTCCCAGGGGCCTTCGCCTTCCCGTAGGGAAAGAGTCATCCTTGCAATGCCGGGGGCGATTATTGGAAATCCAGGAACCAGCACAGTCGTGCGATGAGTCCTCGACCCTGCTGGAACAGAAAATTGGAGATCATTTTCGATAGCTTGACGCCCATCGGACGCCACGAGGCGAATACGCTGCTCATATTGAAACGTCACGCCTGGCGTTTCAGTATCAGAGCACCAGAGAGTAAAGATAAACCAACGGAATGGCGCCATCGCATCTTGCGGAATCTCCGCCCCTAGTGGTATCCCAATGTTTATAGTCTCCAGGAGAGTGATTAGGGAAGGAGTATTGTCGTCTTGGTTGACAATTATTTTCTCACACGGCGCGAAGATAAGAGGTCTCAGCATAGCGAATTTCTAGACCTTACCACTTGATGATGTCCCCGTGCTACTCACTGATACGAAGGATTGCCCTTGTATATTTGGGACTATCCATGGAGCCATTAGCTGCTGAGGTTCCTGCTGAGATTCAACAACCCGAGCAGCGCTCAACACAATAAGGCCCGTTTTCAACAAAGGACTAACCTGTCTAACGGGATTCCAATTAGCCGGACGAGGTTGTACTCGGCTATGCCATCGCATACCTCTGGCAATCCAAACTCTACGCAATTCCTCGTGCGAGGCCGCAAAATCCGTATACCCGAACTCGGCGCCACAGGATGGGCATATCAAATAATCTCTTGGGGGATAACGCAGCGCGTCATAGCCACATATTGTACAGGTATACATTGTTAGCAGATTACCTTTCTACATTCAGCTTGAAAGTAGGCTAGGTTATTAACTTGCCTGTGTCGCATTGGGTCCGGCACATAGTATGTCCGAATAACATTATCCGCACTCAGTACGCCAAACTCATGAGTAACCATGTTGAATCTGACGTAGTCTCCAAAAGAACCATCCTTACATCGCCTCCGGCAGTCAAGCGTGTCGCTTGCTCGGGGGCCGCCCAAAAACGCATCAGCCTGATTTAAGTATTCCTGCTCGGTCGGCACTCCAAAATCGGATCCATGCTCGGCATAGTGCTCGCGCAGGTCGATGATATCTCGGAACCCTGCTGTATAAGGCACGACATACGTTCCTCCAGACTACTCTCCAGTGTGTCAAATGAAAAACACTCGCATAATAATACACATATTACCCGCGGGTCGAGGCTTGACCGGTCGGCGCCACTTGTGTGCTGAATCCTCACTTGGCCAGAGGAAGTCAACCGCTGACTTCGGCGCAACGCGAGGCCGAGAAAGGCTTAAAGGCCTGCTTATGATCGAGCCTCTCGAGAATCGCGTCGGCGCTTGCCGCTGAACGAATCAGCCCCTTCAGCGTTTCCAACTTCTTCGCTGTATCGGCCTCGCATTGAAGCTCCTCGAACACGGTCCTCTTCTTTGCTTTCGAGAGACGGCCTTTGACTCGCTCAATCCGAGCCACTACCGACTGCGGCCCTGCCTGAACCAGAAAAAGAAGACTACTCATTAATTCAACTATCGAATCGAACTGCTCAGAAGAGAGCCCCTGTTGGTTGAAGAGGATGAGCCCGGTTGCGTGGTGGCGCGCTTCGTCTTTTATTATCCCGTCGAATACTTCGGCCAGCCTGGCGTCTTTGCAATCACGCGCGAGAGACTGATAGTGGCTGACTCCCCAGCCTTCCAGTACGACTTGAACCATGTAAGTCAGGATTACCTTGTCTTCGCTCCGCAGGACTTCGCCGAGCAGTTTGATAAAAGGATCATCTTGCGCCGCGGCCGCGTCCCGAGCCGCAACGTACTCGCTTATCAGGCTGAAGTGAATCGCCTCATCGGCCGCGAACAAGCTGAAGAGCATCCGCTCCTGCGCGCTGCCGGCCATCAGGCTCATCTTGGAGGCGAAGTACATCCCGCATTGCTCGATCCAATATGCTTCTTCTAACAAAGCGCGTCCGCACCCTTCCAGGATATCCGCCCTCTCTGCTTCACTCGCGCCGCGAAAGACGGCTACCCCATCAAGGTTGAAATGCTCGGCCAGCCAGAATGAATGTGAAGCGGCGGCGCTTTCGCTCTTGGATACGCCTCGGCTTCTCAGCGCCGATGAAAGCACCGAGCGCAACTCGTGATCTTCGCCGAGATCGGGGGGATCGAGGCGCGGATGCTTTTCAGATCTACATCGAGGCACTTCCCGATTGCTCCTCCCGGCTCGAAAACATGTTGTCGTAGGTCTTCGACATGATCGCTCTCTGAATCGACGAGGGAAACAGCCGTTTGACCAGATAGGCGAGTTTCGCGTCCT
>JAHFUG010000212.1 GCA_023265195.1 Blastocatellia bacterium
TTGCCGAGGGTAACCGTTTTGCCGGGAGGAAAATCATGATCGGTGGGAGAAGAGGCCGTCTTCGCGCAACAGCATTCGTAGCGGCGTTACTCAGCGTGCTGAGTTGGTTGCCGGGGCTCTCTCCCCTTGAGCGTTCCAGGACGACTGAGCCGCGCGAACGCTACACTCTTACCGGCCTAATCAGCGAGCCGCGAATTCTCCAGCGGTCAATCAGGCCGGCAGTCCCTTGAGCAACATCCCGCTGAGTTTTGAGCCCGGTTTTGAATCGGATCGTGATTCGCTCGGCTCACGACGGTGTTTTGTCTCGCGGTTCGGTGAGAATGAGATCCTTCTTAGGCCGAATGAAGTATTTATCACGCCGCCCCTGGCTGACGGACGGCGCATTTCAAACCGGGCCGCACAGCGGACCGTTCGTGGCCAAGATCAACCCCGAGGGCACGAGCCTGATTTATTCGACGTTTCTCACGGGCTCGAGCGGCGTCGATTCAGCCGAAAGGATCGCCGTTGACAGTTTGAAGGCAGCCCACGGAGAATGACCAAAACCGTGGCGGCGCGCGGCCGCAGGCCGCCACTGGATGCCGCGAGACATTAAATTATCCTCCAGGCTTTTGAGGTGCAGGTTGAACCTTAGCCCTGAGCGTCTCCAAGTGTTTCTTCTCCCGTTCGACGTCGAGCGCGTTGGGTTGAAGAAGGACGTAATTCTCAAGACTGTTTATCGCCTCGGCCAGCCGGCCGCGATTCTCGTATGCATAGCCTAGCGATTTGTAAATATCCGGCAAACCCGGAGCCAACATCCGCGATTGCTCGAGGTAAAGAAGCGCGGCGTCTATATTCTGCTGCTTTAGGTAGAGCGTCCCTATGTGAAAGTTGATCATCGCGTTGTTAGGCTGCAATCTATAACCGCGCATCAGGAAAGATCGCGCGCGATCCAGATTCTTCAACTCGGTGTCGTACGAATAGGTTTTTCCCAGCGAGTCCCACAATAGTGGGTTCTCATCGTCGAGTCTCAAGCCGTCTTCGGCGAGCGCGATCGCCCGATCGAGATGGGATCGCTCCTTGGTCAACTCGTAAACCTGTAAGTGCGCCGCGGTGAGGTTGGTGATCGTGAACTTGTTCTTTGGGTCGGCTTCGTGGCATGCCTCGAGTTCCGGCACCACTTTCAGCCATTGCTGCTGCTTCAAGTATTGAAACCCGAGAATGTAATGCGGCATCAACTGCTCGCCGGCGACCTCGACGCCGTGGTTGAAGAGCGTCTCGTCATCCTTCCATACCAGGTTCTGCGATAGAGCTTTTCCGCCAAGCACAAGACACAGCCCGATGATGACCGCGGCTTGAACCGCCCGCCGGCTTCCGAACGCAATCCATTCCCATGCCTTCGGATTAGAGAGGGCCATTGCAAGCAAAAGTGAGAAGCCTATGGACGGCAAGTATAGATACCGTTCCTGGATCAGAAAGCTCGCATCGAAAGCCCCGAGGTTCAAGACCGGAATCAGATTGGCTACGAAAAACAGTAGACCGAATCTGCCGGGCGTAGAGCTCGCGACGTTTCTCAGCAGCCAGCCTAACGCAATCAGCGCCAACACCGGCGCGATGAATCTCACGCTGAGGGGCGTCTGCACGATAGGAGTCTCGTGAAATATGCTCAACTTCACCGGCCAGAGCAGCAGCCCGATGTATTTGCAGATCACGATTGGAATCGTCAGCAGTACTTCAGACGGCGTGTGCTTAACGTATTTGCTGTCCTGCAAGATGAACCCGAGCGCTTTGTACCGCATGCCGAAGTAGAACGCGCTTACGGCGAGGAACATCCCCGTATACAACGCAGCCGGCCTGACGATCTCCTTCAGACTCTTACCGCGATTGATGATCAGCATCTCGTAGCCCGCTAAAAGAGGAAGCATGCCGACGGCCGGTTCCTTCTCGAAAATAGCGAGCACAAAGAGCCCAAGCGCGTAGTAAAGGTGTTTCCGCTTGCCCGCCTCCCTAAACAAGACGTAGTGATAGAACGACGGCACGAAGCAGACCGCCAGGAGCGGATCGGTAAGTCCGCTGATCCAGGCTACTGACTCGCTGCGCAAGGGATGAAGGGCGAACAGCAACGCCGCCAGTCCTGAAAGCGGAGCGTTGGATGTGATTCTCTCGAGCAGGAGGAAAACGAGGTAGACGGCCAGCATGTGAAGAACGACGTTCCCCACGTGCCAGCCGAAGGCTGAGTCCCTAAAAAGGGCCCAGCACGCCATCAAGTACACGGTGAAGACCGGCCGGTAGTAAGGCGTGGTAGGCTTGTCGCTCTCACCCGGATCCTGGTCAAGCCTGGCGCGCCAGAACCAGGCCTCGGTGACCATCGCCCGCGGCAGATTCGTGAAGCTGCGTATGAAGTCGTTCTTCAGAATCTGCGTGGTGTCGTCATAAGCGAATCCATTGAATGTGGTGTTGGCGAACGCCAGAAAAGCCGCGGCCAAAATGAGACGAACTATCCATCGCCTCGGGAGGCTGGAGGCTGGAGCAGGTTGTTCCGAGCTGTCTTTCTTGCTCCGAGGTTCTCGTTTTTTCATTCGATCAGGCTCAGAGGAGTGCGTTTGGTCCGTTCTTACGGACTCGAGTTGAAGAATCCGTGAGTTCGGTATGATATATCGGCGATCACACTCGGTGTCAACCGGAGGTAGTGTCCTAAAGTGTGTTGCTATCGAAGCTGGCCACCCGCCGGTGCGATTTGGTTAGTCTCGTGGAGACTACCTATCTGTAGTCCGAGCCGGTGAATCTCTCTTAGCGACGTTAGGAGCACCCCCTTGCGGAAGAGGATGGGTCGCTCCTAACGGAGCTCTGGAGTTTGGCCATTCTCGGAAAGAGCAGAAGCAAAATCCCATGTTCAATCTCAAACAATCACAGGTCGGGAAGAGGGATTTATCCCCGCTCCCCTCCCTGACGCCAGTATGAGTGAATCGTAACCGGAGGAGCGGGAATAAATCCCTCTTCCCGACCTGTGATTTTCTGATGTTTGGCGAACTGAACCAATTTCTTCCCACCGAAAGCGCAATCAAGAGTGGGCAAACTCCAGCCATCGGTTAGAGGCCCGATGGCGTCGGCTGCTTTTCAACCAGTCTCTGACGGAAGGGACGCCCCAGCCGCGGACGGCGCCCGCTAACCCCCGGCGCCCCTATTAGTGTTGACCGCTCGCAACGCCGGGACGTAGACTCTACGCGCAACCTCTGGGAAGCGGTTTGAACTTAAGAACACGAGCCTGTTCTAGTCTGCTCAACAACCCCTGGGCGGAAGGCGCGAACCCCTAGCACTTAAGCAAACCTGAACCAGCGACTAACGGCATTCCCATCGACAGCCGCCGAAACGGCGACTGCTATCTGAAGATCGTCGGAGCCATTTGAATGGCTTAGATTGAGGTTTGCCCAATGTCCACACGCCGCGAGCCGGCCGAAAATCCATGTATTGCCGAGCGCCCTGTTCGAGAACAGTCAGTGGAAAGAGACACTTTCCTGCGCGCTCTAATAGAGAGCCTTCCTTTTGATTTTCTGGCCACGGATAAAAGCGGGCGTTACACGATTCAAAATTCCGCATCGATAAACAGTTGGGGAGAACACGTTGGCCGGACATTAGACGAAGCGCGCCCGTCCGCCCTGCTGCTGGAAGAGCGCAAGCGCGCATACGCCAGAGCGATGAGCGGCGAGATCGTTCAGGAAGAGAGGACATGCAAGCTAAACGGCGAAAAGCGTGATTACCTGGCGCTCGTTGCTCCCGTTCGTGAGGGCTCCGATACGGTCGGCGTTGTCGAAATAAACGTCGATGTGACGAGCACAAAGCGCTCGGAAGCCGCCTTACGCGAATCTCAGGCGCGATATGAAGAACTCGTCGACGCCGTCGATGGAATAGTGTGGGAAGCGGATCCGGTTACGCTGGCATTCTCTTTCGTCAGCAAGAAAGCCGAGCGGCTCCTTGGATACCGGACCGAAGACTGGGTTGGCGATCCCGATTTCTGGCCCGGCCACGTTCACCCCGACGATCGAGCTTTCGTCCTCGACTTCTGCGGCAAGATGACCGCTCAAGCCAGAGATCACGAGGTGGAGTATCGGATGATCGCCGCCGACGGCCGAGTCGTCTGGCTTCGAGACATCGTGACCGTGACGGCGGAAAACGGACGCCCTGTCAAGCTTCGCGGCGTCATGGTCGACATCTCGGAAAGCATGAGGGCGGCGAAGATACAATCGTCAATATTTGAAATCGCCGAGGCCGTAAGCTCCGCCGAGAATCTCGACAAGCTTTTCCCGGCCATCCACGGCATAGTCGCGGCGCTGATGCCGGCAGTGAACTTCCAGATAGCGCTTGAGGACAGATCCAGCGGCGGGATCAGGTTTGTATACTGGCGAGATGAGCGAGGCCTTCCGCCGGCTGCTCACGCAATCGACTGCGCGAGACGAGTCATAAGCACGGGCGAGGCGGTTCGGTGCGGCATGGATGAATTCGAGCGGCCCCAACTTCCCGCACAACTGGAATTGATGGAGCCTGCGCCCGCAAGCTGGCTAGGCGTGCCGCTCATCGCCAAGAGCCGCACGATCGGCGCAATGGCGGTGCAGAGATACTCGGAGGGTTTCCGCTATAGCGATGAAGAAAAAAACATCCTCAGTATGATCTCCTGGCAGGTCGCCATGGCGATCGAGCGCAAGAGCGTGGACGATGCGTTGCGGCGGAGCGAGCGCCGTTATCGAGCCCTTGTCGAGAACAGCCAGGGTCTTATATGCACTCACGATCTTGATGGAACGCTGTTATCGATAAACGCCACGGCCGCTACGTTGCTTGGATACCAGCCCGCCGCGGTTATAGGGAAGAGTCTGCGCAACGCCCTGGCCCGGTCCGTCAGACATCTGTTCGACGATTATCTCGAGGAGATCAGGACGGCGGGCCGGCACAGCGGCGTTATGCGGGTCTTGACGCGGAGCGGCGAAGAGCGCTTCTTTGCCTATAGCAATACGGTTCAAAATGAGCCTGGCAGAGCGCCTTACGTTCTCGGAAGCGCCCAGGACATAACCGACCTGCGGCAGATTCAACGAGCCTTAATGGAGCGCGCCCGCATTTCGGAATTGATCGCGCAAATTAGTTCATACGTGACGGGCCGGGACAGCCTCGAGAGCATAATCGGGAAGTGCGCGGAAGTTCTCGCCGAGAAACTCGGGGTTGCGCTCCTTAGAATCTGGACCAAGGATCCGGACAGCGGCGCACTGGCGCCGCTTGCGACCGCCGGCTCGTTGCGGACTCTGGACGCCGGTCAGATCGATGAGATCTTCGGAAACTGCGATCTGGATCGGGTCTCGTCTTGCGTCGAACCGTACTCGTCCGCCCCGATCGACCTCTCCAGTCTCGGATCGGCGGAAACGGCGCCAGGAGCGTTTGCTGGATATCAGCTTCAATCCGAGGGCCGGGCCGTGGGGCTGATGGCGCTGCTAACGTCGAATCCACTGCCCAACATCACTCTAAAAAGCATTAGCTCAATAGGAGACACGTTGGCTCAGTTCATTGAGCGAAAGAAGGCGGAGGAAGCCCTCGAAAGGAGCCACAATTTGCTGTCATCCGTAATCGACGGCACGACCGACGCGATATTCGTCAAGGATTTGCAGGGCCAATATCTGATGATCAACCAGGCGGGAGCGGCGGTCAGCGGGCGGAGCCCTGAATACCACGTCGGAAGGCGGGACGCTGACCTCTTCTCACTCGATTCGACCAGCACGATACTCGAAAGCGACAAGACGGTCTTCGCCACCGGCGAGACCCGCACCTTCGAAGAAGTTATCGAAGTCCGTGGCGAGAGGAGGACGTTCCTCGCCAAGAAGGGGCTCTATAAGGACGCGGCCGGGAATGCAGTCGGGCTGATAGGAATAGCCCGCGACATCACCGAGCGCATACAAACCGAAGAGGCCCTTCGCGATAGCGAGACGCTGTTTCGAACTCTCGCGGACACGGCCGCCGTTGGAATCTACATTTATCGGGAGAATCGGGTTCTTTACGTGAATTCCGCGGCGGAGGAAATCTCGGGTTACACCAGGGATGAGATACTGCGCGGCGATCTCTTCATGATGCTCCATGCGGATAGCCGCGAGGTCGCAATCGGCAATGCGGAGGCCCGCCAAAAAGGATGGGTTCCTCGCAACGGATACGATATCAAGATCATTAGCAAGGACGGCCAGGAGCGATGGCTGAACATAACGGGCACGCTAATCAAATTCAAAGGCGAGACCGCGGTGTTGCTGACCGCTTTCGATATTACACAGCTTAGAATCGCTGGAGACGCGCTCGCCGCCGAAAAGGAACGGCTTGCGATAACACTGCGCTCCATAGCCGACGGCGTCATCGCCACCGACACAACGGGCAAGGTGGTGCTCTTCAATCAAGTGGCCGAGGTTATGACCGGCTGCTCGCAGGAAGAAGCTCTCGGAGCGCCCATCGCGGACATACTGCGGCTGCGCAACCTAAAGACCCGGCGAAGCAAGGAGAATCCGGTCGAGAGACTTCTGCGCGGCGTCTCGGATAAGCTCCATCAAAGCATCGTGGTCTCGAGGGACGGCGTCGAGCGAATAATCGCGGACACCGCCGCGCCCATACGAAACAAAGACGCCAAGCTCATAGGCTTCGTTCTCGTGCTGCGCGACATAACCGAAAGCAGAAAGCTCGAAGAAGAAATGCTGAGAGCGAGTAAGCTGGACTCCGTCGGGTTGCTGGCCGGCGGGATTGCTCACGACTTCAATAATATTCTAACTTCGATTCTAGGGAATATCTCGTTCGCCAAAACGGTCATCAAGAATCCCGATAAAGTCGTCGGCAGGCTCGACGCCGCCGAGCACGCGGCCTTGCGCGCCCGCGACTTGACTCAGCAATTGCTGACCTTTTCAAAAGGCGGCGCTCCAATCAAGAAAACCGTTCATATCGCGCAACTGGTTCGCGAATCGTCGAACTTTGCTCTCACCGGCTCCAGTGTCCTGGCTGAATTTCTGTTGCCGAAAGATCTCTGGCCGACCGATATCGATGAGGGACAGATTGGACAGGTCATCCACAACCTCGTCCTGAACGCGCAGCAAGCGACGCCGGATGGTGGAACCATAACCGTGAAAGCTGAAAACGTCGAGCTAGCCAAAGAGCGCGGAAGCGGCCGCCTGCTTCCCCGAGGACGATACATCAAGATCGGAATAATCGACCGAGGGGCCGGCATCTCCGGCGAGCACATCGACAAGATATTCGATCCCTACTTCACCACAAAGGAAAACGGGAGCGGGCTCGGACTCGCCACCTCCTATTCCATCGTGAAGAATCATGGCGGTTTGATAACGGTCAAGTCGAGGCTAGGGGAAGGCTCGTCATTCACTGTATACCTGCACGCATCCGCTAATGATCCGGCTCAGGACGACGCGGGGCTGGAGAATCAAGGCATGGACACAGGCAGAGTGCTGGTGATGGACGACGAGGACATACTGAGGGAGCTCATGCAACAGGTGCTCACCCACCTCGGGTATGAGACGGTGCAGGCGAGAGACGGGGCCGAGGCCATCGACTTATTCAAGAAGGCCGTTGATATCGGAATGCCGTTCGACGCCGTCATTTTGGATCTGACAATTCCGGGTGGCATGGGTGGAAAGGACGTGATAAAGAGATTGATCGAGATAGATCCCGGCGTAAGGGCCATCGTCTCCAGCGGATATTCCAACGACCCCGTTATGGCGGATTTCAAGAAGTACGGGTTCAAAGGCGTGATGATAAAACCCTACAAAGGCAGTGAACTCAGCAAGGCGTTGCGCGACGTCTTAAGGAGAGGATGAACTTATATGGATAAGCCCCCTTTCAGCGATGGCGTCCCGTCAATCGGAGGCTCCACGCTCAATTATATTGACGGACATTGGGAGCCGGCCTCAAACGGCAAGTGGTGTGAGCGATTCGACCCGGCCGATCAAACCGTGCTCGTTGCGCGCGCGCCGGACTCTTCACGAGAGGATGCGCGGCGCGCCGTCGCCGCCGCGTCGCGAGTCCAGGACGTCTGGCGCGGGTGGACGGCTCCGGAACGCGGGCGCCGGCTTTTCGATTGGCTGCGATGGATCGACGCCCGCCGCGACAAGCTCGCCGAGTTGCTCACTCGAGAAGAAGGAAAGATACTGCCGGAGTCCGCGGGCGAGGTTAAACGTTCGATGGACATCCTGGAGTACACCGCGGGAATGGGCCGCCGGCTCGACGGCAAGATCTACCCGGCCGAAGAACATGACGTGCTCTGTTATTCGATTCCGCAACCGCTCGGCGTCGTAGGACTGATCAGCCCGTGGAATTTTCCGGTCGCCATACCGGTGTGGAAGCTCGCGCCCGCGCTCATCGCCGGCAACACCGCGGTCCTCAAGCCCTCGCCGCTCACGCCGCTCACGGCCACAATGCTTGTGCGCGGCCTGGAGGAAGTAGGAATCCCGCCCGGAGTGGTGAATCTCGTACACGGCGGCGTGGAGCCGGGCCAAGAGCTAATCTCTAACGAGGCCGTTAACGGCGTTTCATTCACAGGCTCGACCAAGGTTGGAAAAGCGATCGCCCGCGCTGGATCGGAGCGTTTGCTCAAGCTTCAACTCGAGTTGGGCGGCAAGAATCCGCAGATCGTGCTTGACGACGCCGACCTGGATCAGGCGGTCAACGGAGTCGTAACCGGGGGCCTCGGATCCACGGGCCAGCGGTGCACCGCTACCAGCCGGGCCCTGGTGACGGAAAAAGTATATGACGATTTTCTAAGCCGCCTGGTCGCGCGCGCCGGTTCCATGAAGGTTGGGCCCGGCGTTGAATCAGGCGTGGAAATAGGGCCGCTCGTCGACGATCGCGCTCTCTCCTCGGTTAGCCGCTGGGTTAGAATCGCCGCCGAGGAAGGCGCGGGCATTTGCACGGGAGGAAGCAGGGTGCTCTCACCCGAACTTGCCAAGGGGATTTTCCACCAACCCACCGTGCTCGAAGCCAAACAAGGCATGCAGATAACCCAGGAAGAAATCTTCGGTCCGGTCGTAGCCGTCATTCGCGTAAAAGATTTCGACGAAGCAATTTCGGTCGCGAACTCGGTGCGCTACGGCCTTACGTCCACCGTGTTCACCCGCGATATATCAAAAGTATTTCGCTTTGCCGAGATGGCTCAGGCGGGAATAATTCACGTCAACCGGCCCGGCGTCGGCGGCTATTCACACGTACCCTTCGGAGGCATAAAGGAGAGTGGCTACGGCGGACGCGAAGTTGGCGACGAGGTCATGAACTTCTATACCGAGACAAAGATGGTGTACGTCAACTACAAATAGCGCCGGCCTTCTTCGCTTCGCGAAAACGCGCCGAACGTTGCGCCCATTCCCTGAACCGGCCAACGAAGAAACTGTGTGGAAATCACGAATACCCCACACGGGAGTGCGGAGATGCACTCAGTAGAAGCGGCGCGCCGGTTCCTGGCGCTCGACCCTCCTAACGGAGCCATACGCCCTGCGCTAATGCCCGCGGCATTTCTTCGCGTCCCAAAACGGTTAGGCGGCCTAGCCATCCATCCCGTACCTGTACGAGCGAGATCCCTCATGCTATTCTTGCACGCTAATTCCAAAGACGAATCGGCCTCATGGCAACGCAAACTAATTTCACAAACCGAGAACACTTCCAAAAACTACTCGAGGAGCTTCGTTCGCTGGAGACGCGATTGAAGCAAGGCGGCGGCGCCGAACGAATCGCCCGGGAACACAAAAGAGGAAAACTCACCGCGCGGGAACGCATTGCGCGATTGTTCGACAAGGACGCCTACTTTCAAGAGATCGGCCTGCTGGTCGCTTATGATAAGTATGAGGGTCAAGCGCCAGGCGCAGGCGTCGTAACCGGGTTTGGCGCGATAGGCGGCCGCGAAGCCATCGTCATGGCCAATGATGGAACCGTTAAAGCAGGCTCGTGGTGGCCGGAGACGGTAAGAAAGATACTTCGCATCCAGGAACTGGCGATGCGTTGTCATGCGCCTATTATTTACCTCGTTGATTCCGCGGGAGTGAATCTCCCTTATCAAGCCGGCGTGTTTCCAGGGCAGGACGGCGGCGGCCGAATATTCTTTTACAACTCGGTCATGCGCCACTTCCTGAAAGTGCCTCAACTAGCCGCGGTGATGGGCCAGTGCGTTGCTGGAGGCGCTTACCTTCCCGCGCTCTCCGACGTGATCATCATGGTTGAAAACACGTCTTTCATGGGTCTCGGCGGGCCGAATCTGGTGAAGGGAGCCGTTGGCCAGAGCGTCGACAGCGAAACTCTTGGAGGCGCGCGCACGCACAATGAAATCTCCGGAGTCGCGCACTACCGAGCGACGAGCGACGAAGAGTGCCTGAATAAGCTGAGGGAACTAATAGCGGACTTGCCACGGCCCCCTCGCGAAATCACCGCCGACGCTCAGGAACCTGAGCGGCCGCTGACGGATATCTACGACATAATGCCTGGCGATCATCGCTTGCCTTATGACGTTCGGGACCTGCTGGCGTGCCTGCTCGACGGAGGCGGCGTCGACGAATTTCAAGCTGACTATGCTCGCGAGATGATTACGGCGAAAGCCAGAATTGAAGGCTTTACCGTTGGAGTGATCGTCAATCAGCGCGGATTGCTGAAAGGCTCGCCCGGAAAACCGCCCAAGTTCGGCGGAATTATTTACGCTGACTCGGCGGAGAAGGCCGCCTATTTCATCGATCTGTGCAATAGGCACCGTACTCCGCTTCTTTTCATTCAAGACGTGTCCGGTTTCATGGTCGGAACCGACGCGGAGCATTCCGGCATCATTCGCGCGGGCGCTCGATTCGTGGAAGCAATGGCGTGCGCTACGGTTCCCAAGATCGTCCTCACCGTCAATCACGCGTCAGGAGCCGGGTATTACGCGATGGCGGGCCAGGGATTCGATCCGGATTTCGTGTTCACATGGCCTACCGGAAGAATGGGTGTGATGGAAGGGGATTCGGCCGTGATGGCGCTGTTCGGCGCCGAAATCGAAAAGCTCGCGAAAGAGGGACGTCAGCCGAGTGATGAGATGAAGAAAGAGATGGAGCGAGTGCGCGGAATGTACGACGAACAACTGGACGCGCGATTCGCGGCCGCCCGCGGTTTTGTAGACGCAATAATCTCGCCCGAAGACACGCGCAAGGCGCTTGGGCTAGCCCTCCGAACAGCCCTCAACAATCCCGGACCGCATCTGGGTCAGTTTGTTCTTCCGCGGTAACGGACGCGCTGCTGATCGCAAAGTACAAGTATCAGGGAAAGAAGACCACAGGTCTTTCACGGCTGGAATGGCTGAACCAATCATACAAGACACCCGGCTTTCGCCGAGCCTTTTTGAAACTCTTTTCGACAGTAGTGCTAGTAAACTCCGCTTCTGGGTCGATCATTCAGGGTTATCATAATCGTCTCTCCTATCTAAATTGTGCACTTAAAAAATACGCCACGTACAGAGTCAATCAAGGCGCCTCTTCCCTGGTGGTGTCCTAAAGTAAAAGTGTGTTGCTATCGAAGCTGCCCACCCCGTCGGTGCGATTTGGCTATGATTCAATAAAAAGCTCCTGAGTGATCTCGTAGAGACGACCTATCTGTAGTCCGAGCCGGTGAATCTCTCTTAGCGACGTTAGAAGCAACCCTCGCGGCAGAGGATGGGTCGCTCCTAACGGAGCTACGACCCCTAACGGAAGCGGCAACAGTGGTCATCGCTCGTATCTACAGACAGGTCTCTCCTACGGAGATGCGACACAAGGCAAGCGAAACGTAAGCAGATCGCGGTTCCATTTGGACGCAAACAACACAGATTAGGACACTACCCTCCCCGGACACTACCATCAACGCACCGGCACGGCAGGGCAGGAATCGCCCACGCCGCAGGTTGCTTTGAGGCGGCTGTCTTGTTGGCTAAGCTGGCTCAAAGGAATTACAAGGGAGGGTCACAGCCCTTGCGCAGGGACGCATATCTTGAGACAGTCTCCGTGACAGCTACAATGGGGCTCCGTTGGCTTCTGACCTCGTTTTCATTGTGTGTGGCTTCTCCTGAATCTTATGAAACTCGAAAAACGAATAATCGCCGCCGCTCTGCTCCTGGTAATCCCTTTTCTGTTCGGCTCGTGCAACTCGTCCAAGAGCTCGAATCATCCCGCTTCAAACGCCGCCCCCGATAAAAATAACATAACGCCAACCGGCGCAAGACCGTTAGGAATGGCGGGATATTTTTCAATTGGGCCGACAGGAGCCGTCGCCTTACGTTGTACCTCCCCGAGTAATGACGCCGTGATCGAAGGCAATTCAGT
>JAHFUG010000581.1 GCA_023265195.1 Blastocatellia bacterium
TTCTTGAAGCAAGCGCACCGAAGCTGGGCGGCCTCATCCTTCAGCGTGAAGTACCAGTGGCCCGACGAATGCCTGTGAAAGTTGGACACCTCGCCTTCGACCCACACGCTGACGTAGGCGCCTTCGATCAACTCTTTGAGTTGCGACGTGAGTTCCGAGACGGAAAGCGCCCGACGTTCCCGTTTTAGTTGATCGATGAAGCTGAGTTGCGACATCAGGAGCACCGGCCTAACAGCAGTTTTGAATTGAAATCGGATATCTCGACGGTCATGCTCATTCGTAGACGCCTCTCTTCTCGAGTTCGCGCATGAGCTTCTTTAGATCGAAAGGCTCGAGACTGAACATCTGGCCGCCAATCTCGAAGGTTGGGACGACGGGGCGGCCGCCGTTGGCGCTCTTGACCCGGATGGCGGCGGCGGGCGACTTCTCTATATCGACTTCGTCGTAGAAGATGCCTTCGTCATCGAGAAAGCGCTTGGCTCGGTCGCTGTCGACGCTGCGGCGCGTCGTGTAGATTGTCATATCGGCCATTCATCGCCCTCACGGTCCGTATTAATAGACCTTACCCTTGTCCGTTTTTATTCGACCTTGCGGCCGGGAACACAGGCAAGCAATTCTACTACGGGGTTGTTCCCGCCGGAAGAATAACCCGCGGTCCGCTGCAATTAGTCTCGCCGTCTTTCAACGGTCATTCGCATCCCGTGCTTTGGCCTGAGCGTGGTGATCGGCTGAGGCTCGGCCTAATGACCGGGAGCCGGATGCAGCCGCCACTTCCGCCCGATCGCCCCGCCAGCGCCAGGCATCGTGTCTGTATAGGCGAATCGTTCGCGTGGCGATGAAACGCGGGCTGCGCGAGCCTTCTTTGGCGAAGGTGAGACTCGCCCTCGCTCGTAAGCAGCCTCTGGCCGAGAATAGCTTCGACATCTCGAGCCCTCGGCTCTTGGTGAAGTTTCGATTGTGCGTAACCAGAACGCCTTTTATGCAATCGGGGTGATTGATGAAATAAACTTGTTCGGAGCCGAGCTTCAAGTAGACGATGTCGCCGTAGTCACGCGCCATATCCATCAAGAAGCCTAATGGATTCCCGGCAACGGAGATAGGGAAACTGGCCGGCAATCTTTGCTTAGGACCCGGCGGATAGGCGTTGGTTGTCATGAACGCAATGTTACCACGGTGGCCGAACAAGTCAGCCTCTACCTTGTCAATTAACCGAGTGACTGGCCGAGGCGTACATCCTGTTATCGTCTATTGAAACGACATGACACGGCGCGGGAAGAAATTTACGATCACGGTGGCTCACTACAGCTTTGCCGCGGTCATTGACTCGGCAAAAGCCTTACAGGTTTTTCGGGCGTCCAGTAGTCCAATTCCGCCTTCCCTCCCTGACACAAATACATGATGAATCCGAAACAATGTCTCATCGTGAGCGCGCAGATGATGCGTCTCCTTAACGCGAGAATCATTTCTGACAATTGACGATGGCTGAAATGCGCCCGGCGCAGCCATGCACAGAATCAAATGCCGCGCGCGAAGGTTGGCCTCAATGTTGGAAATTGCCCGAGCCATGTCGCCATCCAGAACGTATGCAAGCATTCCGCCGTGACGAACTACGCGGGAGTACTGGCCAGTAACGAAACGTAGCATACCGAAACGGACATACTCGACAGAATAGGCTCGCCGCTGTCCATTCACCACGGCGTTCAACCGCTTGCATTCCAAACAGAAATAGAACTCCTCGCGCGGGACAAGCGGGCGAAACGCAATATCAAGCCTTCCCAAGTCCTGACCTGGTTGAGGGTCCAACTCGACTTGCTGAGTCTCGATCGTAAACATGAGGCCACGCGCGGTTCGGTTGTTTCGAAGCGCTCGACAAAGCGCAGTTGTGATTGCATCCTCGCGCGCGTCCGATGCCGGTGAAGCCATGCCCTCCCAGGTCGATATGACCAGGCAAAGGATTTCCGGAACCTGTGACTCGATTAGATCGACCCATTCAGTGGGGGCGCCGATGATGCTCATCCATCCCCCTTCGGTGCATTCATCAAGATCGTACCCGCGATCTCATCGGCGTCGTTCAGGGCCGCTGTCTCGGTCCAATACCGGCGTCCAATGGGTTTGGCGATAAAAAGTCTCCTGCCCTGAAATACTTTGACGCCTCGTGAAAACTCGAAGGCGTTCAGCTTACGCGATACGATCTTTCGGAGTTCATCCAGCGCTGTGACAAGATCGCCCTCAATCTGTGGGGGCTGAGCCCCATTGTTACGGTTGGACTTCTCCAAGACAGCGATTCCCACGCCTAAGTTCTGTGATGACGCAACATTTCCGCGAACCATGAACTGCCCTCCCTTGGCCCAGCCATTCAGCGTCCCTGTTAGGCGGTCCTTGTATGAGGCCATCTGCCTTGTCGTCGCCGGTTCGATGGTCGGAATAAGCCGTCGTGTGCGCGTGGGGCGGATACTTTGAGCAGTGATTTCGATAGTGTCATCAATCAGAACCGATTCAACGGGCATGATGTCAAAATACTCTTCCACTAGCGGCTCAATTCGATCACTAGCGCCACTGACTAATGCGCTCCGATCCGTAAACGGCTTGTCCGCCTGCGCAGCCGTAGAAGTTATAATATCAACGACTTTTTTGACGATTCTTCGCTGACGATCCGGCTTCTGGAAAGCATCGGGGCGCGCAAACGGAAGTCGAAGCAGTTCTTCGACGTGAACCTCCTGTCGGCTGACACCCCAATTTGAGGAAGTGTGGAATAAGAAATAGCGAGCAAGCTTGGAGCGTAAGTAGGCGGCAAGAAAGATCAACATGCTGCGATCTGCCGCTGGCCCAGTGACGCCTCGAAGTGCGTGCCGAAAGGAAACATCAAAATCGGCGTAGGCGACGCTTGTGAATCCCTTAGCTACGAGTACGTGGGGCGCGACAAAGATACTCGCATCCTTAATTAGTCTCCGGACCAGTATCTTGGTCGATGGAAGCGATCGGCAATCATGCTCCAGGAGAAAGAGGTTCAAGTTCTCCGACTTTGCCGAGACGAACCGTTTTGTGGGAAGCGTCAAGCTCTTCTTGCTGCTCTCCGGGTCGTTTTTGCCGAAAGGCTGAAATCCCTCGGCAATCAACCACGGTTTGTTCGAGGACGCCTCTCGCGAGTGGCGCACGGTCTCGCGCAGTCTCGGAAATGCGGACAGTCGATCAAGGAGTCGGCGATCACGGCCTGTAGCCCAATAATGCCTTTTCCATATCTGCGGAGCGTCCCCATCGGCCAAATCACTCAAGACCTCGCCTACGGTAATAACCGTTCGATCTTCCGGTGCGACATTGATGATCTCTGCGAGCGTTACCATCCAGTCTGCTTTTGGCGTCCAGTAATCGATGCGTTCTTTGCCGCTTTCAGGCGCATTCTTGCGATAGCTCATGACAACCGCAGGGTGGCGCGCCTCCTCGAAAAGGAAGAACTGGTAATCGGTCAGGTTCAAGACACGATCGACAGCATGTTGTCGGATGAATTCGCGCTGGAAGTCAATCGCCGTCTTGTTGTGATTGAACAGAGTGCCATGCGGCAAGACAAAGCAGACCTTGCCCTGCGTTGCGATGTGCTCCGGCGCCTTCCACATAAAGGCCGTTGCAACTTGCTTATCAGGAATGGGCTTGCGGTGTTTTTTGCACCAAGCGCCGGCGGGGGTGTCGTCTGTGGCGATGCTTCCCCAGGGAGGATTGCCAACAACAAGGTTCACATTAGTCGGCACGTCACTGTTGTCGCTGAAAAAGTCCGCGTGCCAAATGCAACCATCCTGTCGAAGCTGCGGAGCATTTGTGACATTGACAAGGCGCGGTAATGCGCGTCCCTTCTGTT
>JAHFUG010000213.1:0-1815 GCA_023265195.1 Blastocatellia bacterium
CTGGTCATCTGTCGATTCCACAGCCGTCGCTGATGTCCTCGGGCCGTCCGGACCGGCTGCTTGTTGATCATTGGACAACAGCCTTCCCACAACGCCGATGATCAAACCTGGCGCCTGCTTGGTGTCGCCGACCAAAGGGAGAGGGCAATCTTGAATGTTGGTCACGTCGTAGTCCTGCTGGAGATTAAGAGGGCAGTCGACCGTGAGGGCTGAGTCGGCGCACCAGTAACAGTTCGCCTCCGCACTCCGGGCAACAGAGGGGAGGGGGCTTCGGTTTGTTCTTTTGGGGTTTGAGATTCAGCGCCGGTTTTTATCCGGTCGGCCCGATCAGATCGAACGATGTCCATTGCTTGCCCATCGTTCGTTCGAAGAAGAACTTGATCCCACACAGCGCGATGGTCGTGGTCGCTCGCGCATACTTCTTGACATTCTTGATGCAGAGGAAATACTGTCGGAGTTCTTCGTCGGTCACGAGGTCAGGTGACTTGTGATAGTGCTGGGCGAGTTGGCGCACGGCTCGGACGTAGGCTTGCTGAATGCGTTCAGACATGCCTCGGAGTTGAAGAGTCTCGATCATTGTCTTTTGCAGTTCGGTCATAGCTACACCTGCCCCTCCAGATAGAGTTTGGTCAAACTCACAGTGTA
Source organism: Blastocatellia bacterium (assembly GCA_023265195.1). Lineage (GTDB taxonomy): Bacteria > Acidobacteriota > Blastocatellia > UBA7656 > UBA7656 > QHVH01. Next base: position 646 of record JAHFUG010000213.1, read on the forward strand.
GTAGATCGATTTCCGAACCGAGAATAATCGAGCTATCGCAGTCTTCAGGTGAACGCGCTAGCCACTGCGCGCAGCGCTTAGTTCAACAATCGCGTCAACCGGAGCGCGCGAAGCGAGTTTCTCATCGTTCCACCAGTGTCGCTCGCGCGCGATCGGTCACGCGAACGTTAGCCAGACGAGGGCAGACGACGGAATCCGTATGAGTACAAGGGCACTGCAACATGGCTAGAACCTCAACACTTCCTCCTCAGTCGGCTTTCTTTCATGCGATCCTTCGGCATCTGGTCGCTCATCCAGAGGGCGACCGGCGGCAGAACATCCACGAAGCAATGCCGGACCTGCTGCAAATGACACAGGCCCAACGCACGGAGCGGCTAGCGAACCTCCCGCATCTGCGTTATCGACACCGGAGCGGCTTTGGACTGAGCATGCTAAAGGCCGCCGGATATGTAGACAATCCGGCTCCGGGAACGTGGCAAATAACCAACCGCGGCCGTGAACTGCTCACGCTTCACCCTGATGGATTCGACGACGAAACCGCACGGCATCTCATACGAGAGTCCCGTAAGGCAACCCGCGTCGAGGGCGCGCACGACGATGCGGATGAGTCTGCCGTTTCCGCCCTCCAGCAAACCCCAGATGAACGAATCGACGCCGCTATGCAAGAGATTCAGCGCGCAGTTTCCGAGGACCTTCTAAAGAGGATCTCGGATTCTCCACCCGTGTTCTTTGAGGAATTGGTTCTCGACCTCTTGCACGCACTGGGATATGGCGCGACCGAAGATGATCTGGAACGTGTGGGCGCCGCTGGAGACGGTGGTATTGACGGAGTGATCTCACTCGACCGTTTGGGGTTTGAGAAAGTCTACGTCCAGGCGAAACGGTGGCAAGGCTCTGTTGGCCGCCCTGAAGTTCAGGCGTTCTTCGGCGCTCTTGCAGGCCGACGTGCGCGAAAGGGTGTTTTCATTACCATGTCGGCGTTCACACGGGAGGCGCGGGATTTTGCCAGTCAAGTTGCCGAGAGCATTGTTCTGATAGACGGCGCTCGCCTGACGTCCTTGATGATTGAGCACGGAGTGGGTGTCACACACTATCGCGTACTGCGTTTGCCCCGAGTCGATGGAGACTACTTCGATGCCGATTGATTGGGCCGGCATCGAGTCGCGCGGC
>JAHFUG010000213.1:1915-3075 GCA_023265195.1 Blastocatellia bacterium
TCCTTAACGCGCTCGCCCGCTGATCATATCGTTCGGCCGATGTGGTTGTCGCTTCTCGTTACAACCCTTGACGAATAGCACCCACCTAATGACTTTGTGTCTATGAGGACTCGGGTAGTTAGAATCGGAAATTCGCGCGGGATCCGAATCCCAAAGGCTCTGTTTCAACAGAGCCTGGCTCTGTTGAAACAGAGCCGTCTCGGAGACGAAGTCGGCCTCAACGTCGAGCACGGCCAGATCGTGATTCGTCCTGTTCACAAGCCTCGTGACGGTTGGGAGGAGGCTTTTATTTCCATGGCTGAGGCGGGCGATGATCTGCTGCTGGACCAACCTCTTGCCTCCCAGACGAAGTGGGACAGGGACGAGTGGAAATGGAAGTAAAGCGGTTCGATGTCTACCTCATAGGACTCGATCCGACTGTCGCCTCCGAGATCAAGAAGACTCGGCCATGCGTCGTGGTGTCTCCCGATGAAATGAAACCGAGCCACGCCCGAAAGGACGCCAAAAGCTCAGTGAGCGAGTCATGTCGGAGCTTGAGCTTGACTGAAGCGGACGGACGAAAGTCAGGGCGTATTCCGTTGAATCGAACTCAAGTCAGAGATAAGATGATTTGCGCTTACGTATTCCGGGAGGTTTTATGGAAAATGAATTCAATCAGGCTAAATCAACGCTAATTGATATGGCTAAGAAGATCGACGAGCAAAATTATCAGGAATATTGTGTCAATCCTGAGTGGAATGGGGCCGATGTCCTAATAAACTCGAAGGCTGGAGAAATCGTAGGGAAAGGAGACTTTCAAAGGCACAGGGATATCTATTGATCCGGATGGGCCACTTTTTTCCTTCTCGTGGAGCGACGCAAGGCAGGCGGACTCTAGGATGATAGAATCTGCGAAGCGCTTATTGACAGATCATACAGAACAGACACTGAATTGACCTGGAAGCCGGGATTGTGGAATAGGAGGTAGCCAAATGAGCACCAAGGTTCGGAAGTATCTCGAGGAAAGGGAAGAGCCGGTTCTACGACTTGTGCCCGTCCCAAACTCAAGCCGTCGACGGAAAGCCGGCAGCGCCAAAGGCATGATCTCTCGATGACGGACGACTTTGATGAGCCATTGGAAGAATCTCGAGAGTACCGCAAGACCGGATAGATATTATTTA
>JAHFUG010000213.1:3175-12279 GCA_023265195.1 Blastocatellia bacterium
CAATCCGCATTCGATTACGTTGCGGTGAATGGAAACTCCACCGACAAGGAGCCGTCCGAGTTTCTCACGCGAAGCACGCTACGGCCTCCGGCCATCGCTTTGGCCGCTTTCTTCACTGTTAGAGTGGTCGCCGGGTTCTGGCTGTCGCTCTTCGTCTTTTGCTCCTGCCCGTTAATCAGAACGACTGCGCCTTCGTCGAAGCTCTCGCCTACCACGGTCAGCACCTTGTCATTCAGCGACGCGGAGATGATCCTGGGAACGCCGATCTTAATGATGAAGGCCCCCGAGTCGCTAGAGCGATCAGTTGGGAATCCGCTTTGAGTTGTTGCGAAGTTGATGGAGTCCGTCGAACCGGTCAGATACACTCTGCCGAGCAAATCGACCACTACTGACGAACCACGCTCCTCGCTCGCGCCGCCCAAATAAGTCGAAAACAGGAGCGCTGAACCGTCAGGACTCAACTTAGCCAGAAATGCGTCCTCCGGACTCTTTCCGGTTCCAACGTAGACATTGCCCGAACGCTTTGGGTCCACCGCGATCGCGTTGACGAAAGGGCTCAGCAATCCATCGCTACTCTTGCTCCAGAATCTCCCTCCATCGTGACTCTTGAAGAGACCTCTCGCACCGCCGGCGAACACCTGAAACCCATCGTTTGGATCGACCGCCAGACTTCGAATCGCTCCCGCCCCGTGACCGTCCAGGTTGCGATCGATCCAACTCGCTCCGCCGTCGGTGCTGCGGTACACGAATCCATCGCTGTCTCCGGCGAAGATCGTAGCTGCGTCGTGAGGATCTACCGCGATCGCGGTGACCCGAGCGTCGGTCAATCCCGTTAGATTCCACGAGCCGCCGCCGTCCGTGCTCTTGGCCACGCCTCCGTCGGCAAGGAGTCCTCCCACTCCGCCCGCGAATAGAGTCGAGGGATTGCGCGGATCGAGGGCGAGCGATATGCCCCGCACATCGGCCGGACCGATCGTGCGCCAACTCACGCCAAAGTCCGTGCTCTTGAGCAGCGACTGGGCGTTGAAGCCGGCCGCGGCGTAAACCGTTCCCGAGTTGATCGGATCAACCGCGAGCGCCCTCCCCGCGTAAGTTTCCGGGGCCGGAGCCGACCACCGCCGTCCTCCATCGGTCGACGCGCGCACTCCAGCCGAGCAAGCGGCGTACAATGTCGCGTTGTCCTTATCGGCCGCAACCGCGAATATCTGTTCGCCGGGGAGCCCCGTGCGGCTCCAGGTGGCGCCACGGTCAACGCTCTTGAACAGTCCACCGTCAACCGTGCCTGCATAGATCGTCGATGCGTCGGAGGTCGTCATAAAACACGTGACGTTTGCGCTGGTTAATCCGGTGCGAACGGCGTTCCAGGTAACGCCACCGTCCGTGCTCTTAAAAGAAGGTCCGCCGCCGTTGAATCTTTGAAACGGATTCACTACTGGGAAATCGGTCGAGCTGGTTGAGCCCGTCACGTAAGCGCTGCCGGACGAGTCGATGGCGATACCGCTGATCTCCTCGTCGCTTGCTCCGCCGAGATAAGTTGAATAGAGGAGCGCCGAACCGGCCGGGTTCAGCTTCGCCACAAAGCCATCGCCCGCGAGGCCGTTGTTGGCTGGTCCGCCGTTGTATGATCTTTGCAGCGCCCCGCTTGTCGTAGGAAAGTCAGAGGAATTAGTTTCGCCGGCCACATAAGCGCTGCCTGAAGAATCCAGCGCTATCGCATAGCCTTCTTCAAACCCTTTGCCGCCGATAAAGGTCGAGTAGACAAGACCGCCGCCGGACGGATTCAACTCCGCCACGAACGCGTCATAGGCGCCGCCATGCCTGGTTTGAAATGCGCCCGCGGTAACAGGAAAGTCCGCCGCCGTCGTGTAGCCCGTGACGTAGGCGTTGCCCGCGCTATTGACCGCGACGCCGTACGCAAATCCCTCGCCCTCCCCGGTAAGAAACGTGGAGTACGCAAACGCCGTCCCTTCGGCGTTCAGCTTCGTGACGAATGGAGTGTAGCGATCGCTTCCAGGTCCGCTCTGCAACGCATCCGCCGTAGTAGGGAAATCAGCCGACGTGGTGAATCCAACCACGTAGGCGTTCGCGCCGTGATCGATAGCAAGTCCGGTCGGCACGTCGACGCCACTGCCTCCGAGAAGAGTCGAATAGAGAAGCTGTGAGCCGTCCGCGCTCAGCTTCGCCACAAAGACGTCCACGGCGTCTCCGCCTCGGGACGGCTGCGCCGAGCCGGGCGTGAGAGGGAAATCAAATGAGTAACTCTCGCCCGCAACATAGACGGCGCCTTCACTGTCAACGGCGATGCTTTCGGCTGAATCGACGCCACTTGAGCCCGTGAGAAAAGTAGAATAAATCAGACTCGTACCCTCGGGGTTGAGCTTGGCCACGAACGGTCCGCTGTGCGGCCCGGTTTGAAACGCGCCGTCCGTCGTTGGAAACACGTTGGCCCAACCCGTAACATAGACGCAACCCGAGGAGTCCACGGCTACCGCGGAGCCGCTCGCGCCGTTCTCGCCCGCAACGGTTGAATAGCTCAACACCGGGTCTATGATGAGCGGCGCGGCGGGATCGTAATCACCCAGTTCGAACCCTATCTCTCCGGAGCGATCGACAACGTACCTGGCGGGGACGGTCCTCTTGACCGCGCCGAGTTCCTGATAAACCAGCGGGCGAGGCTGGCGAATCTCTCTGCCGGAGGCTGTCAGCACCAACTCACCGGTCTCATCGATGGCGATCTCATCCGCGCCCTCGAACGCGACCTTGATGCGGCCCGGATCGGCGCCGGGAGCCACTATGAAGTCATACTCAATCCGTCGATGGCTTCCATGGAAGACAACATCGATCCCGGCGTAAACGTCGCGATACCGGACCTTGGCGAAATTAGGAACGTTGGTCCGCCAATGCTTCCGGTCGGCGCCGGCGAAGTAATTGCTCTTCGAAGAAAGTAGATCCACCCCTTCGATCTTTGGCTCCGCGGCTCCACCGGCAAACTTCATCTTCAACGCCGGCCGGTTTGGGTATTCACGACTGCTCCGCGAAAGAGCGGTGACGAAAGCTCCGGCTTTATGGGGAGTGGCTGAGGCATTGATGTTTGCGAAGTTGTCATCGGCCAGGGGCGGCGTGATGACTACTTCATTCGGCCTAAGAAGGATTTCATTCCCACCGAACCGCGAGACAAAAACCCGTCGTGAGCCGATCGAATCACGATCCGATTCAAAACCGGGCTCAAAACTCACCGGGATGTTGCTCAAGGGATTGCCGGCGTGACTGGCCGCCTGAGAATTCGCGGTTCGCCGGCTGAGAGAATGTATCGCCTCGCGCGGCTCAGTCGTCTTGGAACGCTCAATGGGAGAGAGCCCCGGCAACCAGATTAGCAAGCTCAGTAAAGTTGCTACGAGTGCTGTCGCGTGACGACCGCTCTTTACCCGACCGATCATAGTGTTCCTCCGGCAAAACGGTTACCCTCGGCAAAACGGTTCCAACGATTCTGCGGGTTCGCTTAGAGCTTTTCAAGGCGGCGCCGCATTGCAAGAAAGCAATGATCGAGTCTCTCATTTCAAGGTAGGTTCGGCCACTCTGGAAAAGCGAGCGACATGCGCCGAAACATCCCAACTGGGTTGTCACCCACCGTTAGTAGGGGCGCCATTCGTTAGCCCGCGCCTCCCTCTTATTTGGCGTATGAGATTTGTCGCCGTTCGCCAAACACAAAACGCTCTCAGGTCTGGAAGGGCGGCTTTTCCCCGCCGCCCCTCTTGCGATTCACTCATACCGGCCGCGAGACGGCCATCTGGGCAAGCCACACTTCCGAACCTGAGACTTTCTGAAATTGAACATGGAAATCGGATTTCCAGAAATGGCTGAACTCCAGTTGCAGCCGCATTCGGCGTTTGCGGGCAAGAGTTCCGCATTATGGGCGCTGATCTTGAGGTTTGCGAATCTCATGAAGTAACGTTGCACACGATTTCGCTCTACCTATATACTGCTGCCCCAAAACAAACGGCGTTCTATGCAGACCCTGAAAGATTCCTCGCCGCGGCACGGTGGTAGAAACCCGCGGGAAGCAGTCGCACGCAGACCGAAACTACTCGATCACGTTCGGAATGAGATTAGGACTCGGCATTATACAGGTTTTATCCGCAATGCTAGGTTACCTGTCGGATGCCGGGAAGACTCAAGCTACGAAAGGGCGAGCCAACCGAGGGTCATGCTTGTCCGTCTTCTTCATCTGTGTGACTTTTGTGCCTTTTTGCGGCCATGAAACTTCTGCCACGCACCACTAGTTGTGCTCGGCGGAAATAAACCACCCAGCCACAAAGATGCACAAAAATCACAAGACGGACGGGAACTGCGGAGCCGCAAGCATCGAAAGAAAAAGCCAACCGGGATGTTCTGTCTGTTTCTCATCTCTGTGGCTTCTGCGCCTTTTTGTGGCCATGAAGCTTCCGCCACGCACCACTAGTTGGCTCGCGCCTCAACAGCCGACCAATACAACGCGTTGAACAACATCGGAAACGTAGCGTGAGTCTGAGCTCGATGCTGAGGCCGCAAGCCGAATAGCACTATTCGGCCGGGGTTCGTTTCTATCGACACGACGGCCGCGCGGCCAGCCATTAGTTCTTCGCCCTTCAGCCAGCCTGAAGCTACGATGTCTGAGTTCGGATAACGCGCAACCACCGACGCGTGCTGCGACGCAAAGCCTTCGACCAACGCGAAGAACGGACTGTTGTTGTAGAAACCGTAGGTGTCGGTTGGCATGCCGAAGCCAATAGGCGCGCTATTGTCGACTTGAACGCGAACGATTGCTCCGGGAGCGAAGTGCTGATCTCGCGTGAGCCCGCGCCTGAGATTCCGAACCGGGATCGGGAACTTGTCGATAGCAAGATCACAACTGAGGCCCATCGCAATCAAAGTGCCGCCGTCGTGGACGAATTCTCGCAAGGCGGCCAGGCCGTCGTCCCCAATTCCACCGCGGTACTCGGGGCGGATCGTCTTGAAGTCGAACCCGTTTAGAATCTCACGCGGCTGTTGGTCGGGAAGGATGATCGCGTCGAACTTCTCGCGTAGCTTCCCTGCCCTGACGTCGGCGTTGTGAAGATTCACGTATTGAAACTCGTACTGCTCGAGCACCCATCGAGTCCACCCCTCATCCATGTTCGAAGTCCAGGATTGATAGAGCCCGATGCGCGGCGCGGCAATGGAGAAAGTAGGACTCGGCTTGGGTTGTTTGAGCGGCCAGTTGGATTTGGTGAAACCGTCTCGCGACTGCGGGTTGATTCGGGGCCCGGCTGTCATCGCCGTGCCCGTCTCTCGAGCGACAGCTTCGACGTCTTTTTGCGGCGCGCCATAAAACAGAACCGCGCTTCGCCGCGCGCCTTGATCTAGGTACGACGCCAGCGTCACATGCGCTCCGCTCTTGAGTAACCGGTTGATTGTAAGCGCGGAATCAGGACCCTGATAGGCGAAAGTGAAAGAGTTGCTTGCGCCGGTGACCGATTCAAAAGTGGCCTTCGGCGCCTCCGTCAGCTTCGATAGCTTAAGATCATCAGGAAGCGGCTTTTTCAAAAACACGGTCTCTACGCCCATCTGCATGCCTAGCGACCACGCGGTGACGTCATAAGGCGGCTCCGGCGGCAAGTTTGGCGCTGGTCGAACTTCGGGATAGGTCTGCTTTTCGAGCATGTCCTTCGCATATCGAGCAAACACTTGATTCATTGGAATCACGAGCGCGCCGGCGCCGAACTTCTTTCCATCGGCTTCGAACTCCGATTCGGCGCGCGATACTTCGACCCCGGCCATTTGCAATCGTTCTATGAGGTGAAACGCTTCTCGCGGATCGTGCTGCTTGTCGGGTTGAATGACAATCGCCGAAGGCTCGCTCTTCTTTCCCGCTTCGACTGTAGCCTTGTTGACTTCGTAGATCTGCCGCACCAACTGCTCTCGCTGATCGGCAGCCGTCTCGAGCAAGGCCATCGTAGCTATCAACTCATAGTCGACTATGTCCCGCAGGGTCCATTTGCCGCCAAGCCAGGGCCGGGGATACTCGGTGCGAGGCGTGATGTCGCGCGGAGGCGGAAGCGGCTCGTCCGGATTCTCCATCTGACGGCGATTCTGCGTTTGAAAATCTTCTTCCGGAGCAGGCGGGCGGCCGGGAACGGCCTTTCGCTGTTCTATCGGCGAAGCGACGTGGGCGCTCGCGACTTCGGTGAGCAAGCCGACTTGATTGTGCCACCATCCGCTCCATGCCATGGCCCCTTGCCAGAAGTTGGTGTAAGTCGAGTTGTAGATGATTCCCTCTTTGCCTGCCGCTTCCAGCGCCGCCGCCTGCGATTGGCCGAAGATGCCGTTCCATCGATAAACCAACGGATGCACATTCTGATTTATTGGATCGGTTGCGGGCATCACGAAGATTCGCGCGCCCTGACTGCCCTGCTGATGCTCGTCGAGCCAGACTGAAGGAAACCAGTCTCGCCAGAGCAGCCGCGCCGTCAGTTGGCTCTCCTTCTGAGTGAACATATACATATCGCGGTTGTTATCGTGGCCTATGTACGGATGGTAGAGCCACGGAAGCGGGCTGACTTCGAACTCGGTTCCGACGTTCTTATTGTACCAATCGGTCACGATGATCTGGCCGTCGGGGTTGAGACTGGGAACCAACAGGAAGATCACATTGTCGAGGATTTTCTTCACGAGAGGAGAGTCTTCGGTGGCGAGACGATGAACGAGTTCGAGGACCATTTGAGACGATCCGATTTCCGTCGAGTGGATGTTGCAGGTGACGAGCACAACCGCCTTTCCCGACGTGACTATTTCCTCGCGCTCGCGGTCGGTCGGCGCGCCGCCTTGAAAGTAGAGCTTTCGCTGGAGCTGCTTGAAATGATCGATATTCTTGATCGTGTCGGGTGAGCTGATTTCCAGCGCGATGAATGGATTCCCATTGGTAGTCTTGCCAAGCTCCCGCAGTTTCACGCGATCCGAACCGCGCGCGACTATGCTGAGATACTCGACGATCTTGTCCCATCGGGCGAGCTTCTTATCGGCGCCAACTCGAAAGCCCAGGAATTGCTCGGGATTAGGCGGCTGATCGCTTGCAGCCGCAACGGGCCTATTTATAGATACCGAAACCATGCCAATCAGAACCGCCAGTATTGCCGTGCGAGCCAAACCGTTCATCTGAGAATCTCCTTCTTTGCATTGATCGAGTTCGCCGTCCCGCCTTCAGAGGGTTCCCTGGAGTTTGGCCATTCCCCAAGAGCAAAATCAAATTCCATGTTCAACGTGAGAAAATCACAGGTAGGGAAGAGGAATTCATCCCCGCTCCTCCGCTTTCACTCAAACTGGCCTCAAAGAGAGGAGCGCGGACAAATCCCTCTTCCCGGCCCGTGATTTTCCGATGTTGGGCGAACTCGTTCATCTCGACGTTCCCAAGGAGGAACCCAAAATGGCCAAACTGCAGAGTGCCGCCTTCAGGCAGCCCTGCGGTTATCTACCGGATTCCGCCTGAAGGCGGGACTACGAACACTCTTCTTTACCCAATCTCTCTTCACCATCCGAGCCGATGCAACGCAACCTTGCCGTTGTTGATTACCAGAACCACATCCTGGAGATTACGCACGTCCGAAATCGGATCGCGTTCGACCGCAATGAGGTCGGCTTCGAGACCCGGCTTGATCGAACCCGTCCGGCCATTGACGCCGAGACACTCGGCGGAGACCGAGGTTGCGGCCCTTATCGCGTCCATAGGCGCTATTCCGATTGCGACGAGCTCGATCACTTCGTGTGAAAGCCGGCGATTACTGCTCGGGCCGTAGCCGGTGTCCGTGCCCGCCACTATCTTCACGCCGACCTTGTACGCTTTCGCCGCCGTTTCGCGAAGGCGAGGCAGCATCGCCCTGCCTCTTATCGACAACTGGGCGTTGTCGTAATCTCCGCCCGGTTCGATCAGATCGATCACGGTCGCGATGGTCGGCACAAGGTAGGTTCCTCTCTCTTTCATCAGCGCCAGCGTCTGATCGCTCAAGTAAGTGCCGTGCTCGATTGAACGGACGCCGGCTCGGACCGCGGCCGCGGCGCCTTCGTCTCCATGCGCGTGCGCCGCCACGTAAAGGCCGGCCCTTCGAGCTTCGTCAACGGCGGCCGCGAGTTCCTCATCGGTGAAGACTCTTTTTCGCGGATCGGTATCGGGCAGACCCGCTCGCTCCGTGGCCATGATTTTGATCACGTTTGCGCCGCGCTCTATCATCGCCCGGACGAGACGCCTCACTTTTTCAGCACCCGAGACGCCCGGCATGAGATCCGCCAGCTTGGGTGCGTCGAGAAAGAACTCCTCGGCCGGGTGCGGCCGCACGTGATAACCGGCCGCCACAACGTCTGGAACATCGGCCATTCCCGAATGATTAAGGTCTCGAATGCCGATGTCGGCGAAGTGATTGACCCCCATGCAGCGCGCCGTTGTTACTCCGGAGGTGAGCGCGGCGCGGGCGGCTCGCAAATCCGCAATATGGGCGTGAGCGTCCACGAGTCCAGGAAGCAGCCAGCGGCCCTTGAGATCTATCACGCTAGCGCCCGTTGGAACTGGGTTAGATCCAGCTTCAATGCGCTCGATACGGCCATCGGCGACGACGACCATCATATCTCGCAGCGGTTCATTCCCGATTCCGTCGATCAGATTCGCGTGCGTGATCGCAAGAGCGCTCCTGGCTTGAGAATGAGCCGGCCGCGCCGCCGCTAGCTGATTGAACAACAGCAGCAGTGATAGCACGATTAAACTGAGCCTTCTCTTCATTGAAGAAACCTCCGGAACGATCGTAGTAGTTTGACTGATTGTCCGAACTGCTCCGGCCCGCTTTCTGGCGCCGGAACGCGAAGCGTAGAGGCAATCGAACAATATGTCAAACCTGCCGATGGAGTGTATGGAGTGGGGCAGCCTAACCGAATTGGGGGGATTATGGTTATCCGCCGGAATCGTATCGGGCTTGAGCGCCGCGTTCTCATTGAGCACCACGTTCTGATTGACACCCAGATTCATCGAGGTCTGGGGTCTGGGCCATTCCATTCCCCCGCCCTCCGTTAGGAAGGCCCGCCCTCCGTTAGGAGGGCAATGTTTA
>JAHFUG010000582.1 GCA_023265195.1 Blastocatellia bacterium
ATCATCAATCATCAATTCCCCCTCCCTGTTCATCAATCATCAATCATCAATCATCAATCATCAATCATCAATTCCCCCTCCCTGTTCATCAATCATCAATCATCAATTCCCCCTCCCTGTTCATCAATCATCAATTTCCCCAATTCCCCCTTTCATTTCTTAACACTCTTCAGTTGATTGATAATTCTGGTCACGAATGACCGCACGAACGACTCGGGCAGTCCGTTAGGCAGTGGCCCCTTCAGAAACTCTTCAAGCGCCGGGATCGCGCGGGGATCGCCCAGCACCTCCATCGCTTGAATCGCGCCTCCGAGCAGTTGAACCGACTCTTCCTTCATGGATTTGGTCAGAAGGTTCAGAACGCGGTCATCGCCCTTGCCGACCTCGGCGATCATATGAAAAGCGGCTTCGCGCACGGCGGCGGAATTGCCGGGCGCCCCGTATTTCAATCCGATCTCGAGCGCGCGTGAATCCTTCAACGCCGCAAGTCCCGACAAAGCGCCGCCCCGCACTATGTCCTGATAGGAGTCCTGATTCAGCAAGGCCGCAATTACATCGTAGGAACTCGGCGCGCCAGTTTGCCCGAGCGCTTTGGCGGCGTCGGCAACGGCGTAGTAACTCTGATCCGTCTTGATTATTTTGACGAAAAGGTCGGCAAGTTTCGCGTCCTTGAACAACCCAAGCCCTTTGATCGCTTCGCGGCGTATGTGAGCATCGGGGTCCTTGACCGCTTCAAGCAGCGCCGCCCGGGACGCGTCCGTCTTGAACTGAGCGAGCGACTTGACTGCTTCAAGCCGAACGCCCCAGAACTTGTCTTTGACGGCGGCCTGGGCGAGGGCCTTCGCGGCGGTTTCGCTTCGGCTTGACTTGAGATCGCTCGCGGCGCGAAGGCGGCCCGTCACGTCGGCGTCGTTCAGCAGTTGATACCCAACCTCATCGTCGCCGCGGTTGAACTTTACTTGCTTGATTATGTAGTTGCCTCGGTCGAAGTTCACGATCAGCGGTTTCGAATCCAACTGAAAGGTGAATTCCGCCTCGCGCTTGTCAAGCATCACGCGGTTGATCTTCTCGCGCGACGCGGTCGTGATCGCTATGTCAACCGGCGTCGTGAAGAACTCGGGCGACGCGTACCAGGGGCGCTTATCATCCGCCTTTTGCGTTTGTTTTACAGTGAGCTTGAGGTTCTTCGACGCTTCATCGTAGCTCGAACTGATCTCGAATTCCGGATGGCCCATCTTGTAGATCCACTCGTCGAAGAACCACTGCAGGTTCTGGCCCGTCGCCTCTTCGATAGCCACGACGAATTGAGCCGTCTCGACGGCCTGATACTCGTGCTTCTTGACATAGTGAGTGATAGCCTTCCAGAACAGCTCGTCGCCAAGCACGAAACGCAGCATGTTCAACGTCGCGCCGCCCCGGGGATAGGCGTATGAATCGAAGACCGAGTCAGGGTCGTCGTAACGCTTGTACGACACCGGATGGCGATTGCCCTCAAACCACGATTGAAAGTACTCCCGCTGGTTGGCGAGCATCTCGTACAGGTAGTCGTCGGGTCCCTTGTCGTGCTCGGACCAAACGTTGGCCATGAACGTCGCGAAGGATTCGTTCAGCCATATCTCACCCCAGTCGCGGCAGGTCAAGAGGTCTCCGAACCATTGGTGAGCCAGCTCGTGGGAAGTAACTTCGTCGGAGGAGAGGTCGAGATGAGCGCGTTTGTCATGCACGAGGGTGTCGGTCATCGTCGTCGCCGTAATGTTCTCCAGCGCGCCTGGAAAGTCGCGAACAGCTATCTGAGCGTACTTGCTGTATGGGTAGTCGTAACCGATGCGCTCGGAGAAAAAGCCGACCATGCCGGAGAGTTTGGATAACGAAATCTTTCCGTTCTCGACGTCGCCAGGGTAGACGTATGAACTGACCGGGATCTTTTTGTAGCTCCCTTTGATCTCGGCGTATTCGCCGATAACAACCGAGATGAGATAGCTCGAGAACGGCTTATCGAGCCGCCAGCGCCACGTCCTGGTCTTATTAGCGGGATCGGGCTTCGTGCTGACAAGCTCGCCGTTTGAAATTACCGTGTACTTTTCATCGGCGGTCGCGATCATCTCGGCGGTCGCCTTGTCGTTTGGATAGTCGTAGCAAGGGAACCAGTAATGGTTCGACTCAGCCTCGCCGGACGACCATATCTGATAAGGCCGCGTCGGATCGCTCGCCGTTGGGCTGATAAAAGTGAGTCCTTTTTTTGGCTTGGCGGAAAAGGCGACGGTGATGGAGAGGTCTCGGCCGGCGGGGTAAGCTCGATCCATCTCGACGAAGAGCTTTTCTTTTTCCTCGTAATGGAACTTCAGCGGCGCCCCGCCCGCAAGGCTGACCGATCGGATTGTCATGTCCCCGGCGTCCAACTCGATTTCCTTGAACTCATTCTTGAATGGTCTTAACGTTATCGTCGTCTCGCCCGAGACTGATCTGCCGGGCAGATCAAAGCTGATGACGTTCTTGTAATGCTGAACATCGTAATCGTGGCTGCGGGGCCATTGGATTGGCAGAGCCTGAGGCGCCGCCGGCTGGGCTTGCCTTTGAGCGAGCGCGTTGAACAGCGGGGCGTTTGCTATCGAGTTCGCGCATGATGAGAACAGAAAAACAAAAGCGAGCGCAATCGCTCGCGATGACTTGAACCAGTTGTTATAAAAACTCATCGAACCTCCATCGGACCTAACGAAGGAAAAGCCGGCGCATTACCGGCATGTTTCCGCTGAAAGAGTAGTCGAATGCCGAAACGAGACGCAACCTGAGGGTAGCGGGTCAGTTTGAGCGGAGCGAAATGCCGATGGAAGAAACCGCTGATTTCCGCTGACTCTGTAACGCTGATCTGCGCGGATCTGCGATTCGAAGCCGGCGTTGATCCGCGGTTATTCCGAAAAACCAATAGGGTGCGCGCTGGGATCGCTATAGTGGGTAGCCGCCGGACACCGTGAGCGTCTCGCCGGTGATGTTCTTGCCGTCCTCGGACGCGAGAAACAGCGCGGTCGCGGCCACGTCTTCCTCTTCCACCATGCGCTTGAGAGCGATAGGTTGCAGGTACTCCTCTTCGACGTCCGCCACTGATTTACCCATGCTCTCTGCTCGCAGCCTGATCACGGCGTCCATACGAGGCCCTTTGACCGGACCTGGAGCAATTGCGTTCACGGTAATGTCGTATCGCCCGGCTTCGATGGCAAGCGTTCGCGTGAGTCCTATCATCCCCCACTTTGACACCGCATAGGCGCTGCGAAGGTTGTAGCCGATCAACCCCGCGACCGACGTTATGTTGATGACGCGGCCGGTCCGCCGCTCGATCATGTTAGGCAACGCGTGTTTCGCGCAAAGAAAGGCGCCGGTCAGGTTCACCGCCAGCGTGCGCTCCCAGTCTTGCCGTTCGATCTCGACGACGGCAGCGGTTGGTCCGATGATCCCGGCGTTATTGATAAGAATATCGACCTGGCCGAATTCCTTCAGGGTTGCATCGACCAACGCCGTAACCGCGCTTTCTTCGGCCACGTCGGCTCTGACGGCTATTGCGCGGCCGCCGTGCGCTCGAATGTCATTGGCTGTCTCAGTGATTGCGGCCTCCGATGTCCCTGACACGACTATGGCGGAGCCTTCGCTCGCGAATCGGAGAGCTATGGCGCGGCCCAGACCACGGCCTCCACCCGTTATGATCGATGTTTTCCCGGCGAGCTTCATGAACAGACTCCCCCTTCAGTCTATTGGTGTTGAGCGCGGATATATTAGCGGAATTCAAGATTCGATGACAGCGCGGCGGTTGGAAGCGCCACAGGCTCGCGTGCTTGGCGTCCGGTCTTATTAA
>JAHFUG010000214.1:0-3819 GCA_023265195.1 Blastocatellia bacterium
CCGTATCGCCTTGAGCCACCGTGTCAGCGCTGTTTTGCTGTTCGGGTGCTGCTCCCAGAATAGCCGCGGGGCTTTTCTAGAGATGACATGCACGGCTCAACCGTACCGCGGATTCGAGGCCCGCCGCAACCGTCGATCGCGCCGCTCGACTGCGGCCCGTCACCACAGGCTTGAGTAATTCTCTCCGCCATTGACCGCTGGGATTATGTTGCATACGCCACTGCCTTTACAATCCGAACAGACCGCGATAGGTTGCCGGTCCGGGAGGCGTGGTTCACTTCAACAAGCCTTTGTTCGGGATTTTCGGAATGTCCACATTACCGGAGACTTCGCAACCGAAATGGCTCGATTGGTCGAAAAAGCAGCCGAACTTGTGCCGCTGATCCGCGATCAGGTCGAAAGCCCCTTGATGGGAGAGTTTGAAAACCTGTCGATGTTGATAGCCGCGCTGGTCATGATGCTCAGCTTCGCGCGTTTGCTCCGAGAGAACGACGGCGGATCCAAAGAACTGTACTACTGGGTGGGACGGCTAGTCGTATGCATGATTCTGTTCGGCACCGGCCCTACGATCCTGAACACGATGTAGAAGATGGGCCAGTCCGTCGTCTGGGACACGCCGATCAAGTCTGCTTAGTTGCTTACGCATGAGATTGTGCGCGTTTTGTGCACAAAATCCTGTTTGGCTCCGGCTCACCCGGGTTGGGAGGTGTAAAGAAATAACTTCCCGTTTTTGATTCCACTCTTGGTTTACCCCGACAGGGGTTGTGTCCTCCAGCCCAGGGTTGCCGTACTCGGCTACCCTGGGACAGAGCCGCGTGATTGGCAGCCAACCCCAACGGGGTTGAGGCGCTCGATATTTCGGGCTCGATCATCTCATGGCGGTTGTTGCTCGAGAAAGGAACACCACCCGTTGAATGAAACCACGTTTGTTGTAACTTGGGTGACGGAGTTGATCGCGGCGTTCGCGGACAGCGGACTGAGCTCGCAAGATGCGATACATAGTGGAGACCGAGCAGAGGTGTCTCCCAAGAATCGCGATTGAAAACAAGTGAAGAAAGATAAGAGCCCTGTTGGTAAACGGTCAGCACTCCGCTCGCAAAGTACACCGCGTTGGCCGCCGTTTCTCCGCACGGCATCTGCTCCATTGCGTAGCCGGCCTTCAAAGTTTTGTGCCAGTTCTCGGACTCTCCCCTGCCATTGTGTTTTCTTATGACCTCGCTGGCGCTTTCAGTCTCAGGCCAATTGCTGGCCGCCGCGTGGTAACAATAGGGGCTCGGCCCGAACAGTTCAGGCTGCGGATTCACCCTTCTCAAATCGATCAGTCGAAACGCTTGCGTCGAGTGATTCATGCAGTGAACCGTCTCGGCTATCCCTCGGTCAGTCTCCACTCCATCTTTGTCGTAATACCTCTGCCACTGATTCCCCGGTATGAGATGCGTTGCTTCTTTTACTGCGCTGTCTTGATCGGCTGTGATGCTGAAGGTTCTCCCCGACTTCGAGTATCGTTCGATAACCTCCCGCTGGTAATAGGCGCTGTCGCTCCGCAGATATAGTTCTTTGTCTCCAGGCAGCTTCTTTTCACACGCTTCCAGAAACTCGATAGCCTTACTGCCTGCCGGCTCATTCCCTTCTCGAAACTCCCAATGCACGCAAACCTCGTTGACGTAGGCCATCATCGGCTGGTATCCCCGAATCTTCTTGTATGTCCACTGCGCTTCCTGCTTGTCCGCCCCTATGATCGTCGCGTCCGGATCCAGCGTCAGATCCTCCCCCTGCTTGGCCAGGTATTCACTAATCGTCTTCTCATTGATTAGTCCTGCGGCTTTCGTCCCCCCCTTTGTTCCTTGACGACGCAACCAATCCCCTGTTGTTCCCGCATCCGGCACTCGCTTAAGCCCGAATCTATTATGAAGGCGAGTTCTACAATGTGGTTCGCCAAGGCCGAGGAGTACCGGCAGTTCCGCTTGTGCTCATCGGTATTGAGCCGTGAGCTAAGAGGCCGAAGGCTCGATGCAGCGGAGATGGCGGCGTGAAATCGGATAATCCGCGATGCATTGGCGATCTCTGCTCTCGTTGATCAACTCTTAGGCGCGTAGTACCCGCGGCGGGCGCGCACCGCGGTTCCAGGACGCGAAACGCCGACGCTCAGCGCCCGCCACCGCCCGTCTCGCTTGTCGTTTCCAGGGTAATAGGTAAGCGTGTATTGATTACGCAATTCATCTACGATTCCGGTAAAGCCCTCTTCAAGCTTGTCGCCGCTCGCTGAGTGAATGTAACGGCCTCCGGTCTGCCGGGCGAACTCCTGCATTTCCCCCCGTCCGCGCCGCAGCATCGGGGCCACGCTTCCGCTGCCAGCCAGATACTCGTCTTCTATGAGATCGACGCAATAGATGACGATGCCGGCGTTCAGAGCTTTTTTCATGACGGAGTTCATCGACGCCTTCTGGCTGGTGTTGTCCCACCCGTCCGAGATCAACAGCACGGCGCGCCTCTTTTCCGGCCGGGTCAACAGAGCGTTAATGCCGGCGTCGATGCAGTCGTAGAGGCGCGTGTCGTCTTCCGCTTTCGCGTCCCAGATGTAGTCGGTGATGTACCGGTTGTTCGAGAAATCCTGAAACTGTTTGATCTTGTCGTTGAATCCATAAACAGCCACCTGATCGTCCTCTCCGATATGCTCGATGAAAGCGGCGGCCGAGCCTCGGACCATGCCGAACTTGTATTCCATGCTGCCGCTCATATCGACGAGTATCGTGGCGGCGAATGAGGCTTCGTCGGCCTCGACCGACCGAATCGCCTGTTTGACATTATCTTCCTGAAGGACGAAGTCGCCAGCCTTGAGCGAATGAACGAAGCGGCCCTCTTGATCCGTCACCGTTACGTTGACCACGACGAGGTCCGAGTGGAGCCGGACCGCCTGGTCTTTATCTTCTTGCTTTTTACCGTCCGTCTTTTGAAGCCACGTGCATCCAAGTGCGGGCGGACGTACCGGCTGCACAAACGTAAAGCCCAATAGCAAGCAACTCAGGACGATGATTGCGCGCCGCTGAGAGGCGTTATGGTTCGGACGCATGTTCTCCGTGCGCGCGATTAACACGTCATTCTTCACGCAACGAGAATCCTGTTCCCGCTTCCTTTCCGGTATAAGACCGTGTATCCGAAACTCCGCATTCCGCGCCCCGTGGCAGCGATTATCCAGGGCTACGCCCTTGGTTAGCTTGTGTGTTTCTGACCATGCCTCAGGTACTGAGCCAGGTGAATAATTTGATTTGAATCCGTGATCATCGCCGCCGAAACAACAAAACGAGTCTCGGACGTGAAGTGCTTCTTGATGTTTTCGGACGCCAGAATAATGCGGTCGATCGCGTCTGGAACCGACGGGGCCTCCCCGGCGCGCTCCTTTGGCTCGACTACTTCTCCGCCCACATGGCTGAGTATGCGTCTAGCGAGTTTTTCGACCGTCGCGATCCGCTTGAAGGCGTCGTCGTTGAGCGCCTTCGCGTCTTTGTAGCCCTTGGCTAGCTCGACCGACGTATCAAAAAGCTGCCTGGCGCTGTCGACGATCTTACGGTGCTCCAACTCCTCCCGCTCCCTCTTCATTCGCAGCCGCATATCCTCCGGCAGGGTCGGCGCATCCTGTTCGGGTTCGTCGGCCTTGCTTTGCTCCGGGGGAGGCTTATTGGGGTTCGGACGTTGGTCGAAGCCCGCCGCAATGGTGGAAGACGCCAGAATCGACGTCAAAAGAACGAGCAGCATCTTTGTCATTCGGCAGCTCCAGAAGGACTCAATCTTTCTAACATAACTTGCGACGCGCATTCAAAT
>JAHFUG010000214.1:3919-12239 GCA_023265195.1 Blastocatellia bacterium
CAATATCCAAAGACCGGAGGTCTACGCCTTGGCAGGCTTGACCTCAAAGACGACTTTCGCGAAGAATCGTACTCGCCGGTTATGACACGGCGATCGACGATTGGCCGAGGCGTTCTCCGGGCTCGCATAAGACTCGCTCGCACGGAAATGATGGCGCGGATATTGATAACCAACAATGCTCTCGACGCGCGCGCCGGCACGGAGATGTATGTGCGCGATCTTGCCAAAGGCTTGCTCGCCCGAGGCCATAGCCCGGTCGCGTACAGCACGGCTCTTGGAGAAGTGGCTCGAGAACTAAGGACGGCCACCGTCCCGGTGATTTCGTCTCTCGATTCACTTTCGTCGCCTCCCGACCTCATTCACGGCCATCATCATATCGAGACGATGACCGCGCTTCTGCGATTCCCGGGTGTTCCCGCCGTTTACTTTTGTCATGGGTGGCTTCCGTGGCAGGAGGCGCCGCCCGCGTTTCCCAGGATTCTGCGGTATGTGGCGGTCGACGAGGCGTGCCGAGACAGGCTTGTCTGTGAGCATTCGATACCGGAGGATCGGGTTCGCGTCATTCATAACTTCGTGGATCTCGAGCGATTCAAACAGCGAGGGCCGCTGCCCGCGAACCCGAGCCGAGCGCTTGTCTTCAGCAACGCCATGCGCGAAGGCTCCGCCGAGCTGAACGCCGTACGATCAGCTTGCGGGCGGGCCGGTCTTACGCTCGACGTGGTTGGGTTGAGCGCCGGCGCTTCGTGCGAGCATCCCGAGTCGATTCTAGGAAACTACGACATAGTGTTTGCAAAGGCGCGGTCGGCGCTCGAAGCGCTCGCGGCCGGCTCCGCGGTAGTTCTGTGCGACGCGATTGGCGTAGGGCCGATGGTGACGGCTCGCGATCTCGACCGGCTCCGCGCATTGAACTTCGGCGTAAGAACACTGGTCGAGCCGATCGGCTCGGATGCGTTATTGCGCGAAATCGGCAAGTATGACCCGGTTGACGCCGCGGCGGCGTCAAATCTGATTCGCCAGGAAGCTGGTTTGGAAGCGGCGTTGGATCAGATCGTGAATATGTACCACGAAGTGATAGCGGAGCACATTTCAGCCGCCAGGCAAGACGCCGCCGCGGAAGGGAAGGCGGCCTCCGACTACGTGCGCGGGCTGGGGTTGTTTGCAAAAGAGCGAGAAGAGTTGGCTGCCGAACTAAGCAGCCTGCGCGCGGCATACGGCGAGTTGAATGCTCGATCCGTCCTTCAAGAGCGCGGCATGAACCTGGTGTCCGGGGAATTGAGAGACGTTCAGGCGGTTTGCTCTGAACTATGCTTGCGGGAGAACGAACTGCGAAGAATCAAGGCTACGCTGGGCTGGAGAGCGCTCTCCTGGTATGGTCCAATCAAGTATCACATAGTCCTTCCCGCGCGGGAGAGGATTCGATCTCTCATTCAACGCATGAAGCCGGAGCAATGAGAATCAGAGCATCTCGATAGCTTCTTGAATTTCGCTTTGAGTTCTTTGCTCGCCTGCCTCGGACGCCTCTATCAGTCCTCTCGAATAAACCGCGCGGGCGTCGTCGGTCCTTCCAGTGCGAGCCAGAAGCCTGCCGAGATGGTAGTAAGCGGCGACGTACCCGGCGTCCAACTCGATTACTTTTTCGAGCGTTGAAATGGCGTCCGGGTCCCGTCCTTCTTTCTCCAACTCGAGCGCCAGCGCGTACCGCGAGAACGAATCCGACGGGTCCTCGGCCAGGAACTCTTCGAGCATTTCCTTTCGGGTTTTCATAGACGCGCAAAACCACACTGGACTGCTTGCCCAAGTCTTTCTCTAAATCCGTTCACTTCATATCGGGGAGTTTCTTCTTCGCCGCCGCGATCTCGATTTTTTGCCACTTTGGCGGTTGCTCTCCTTGGAAGCGCGAGGGCGCCGCCAAACATCAAAACATCACAGGTCGGGAAGAGGGGTTTATCCCCGCTCGGCTCCATACGCAAGTTTGAATGACTTGTCAGCGGACGAGCGGGGATAAATCCCTCTTCCCGACCTGTGATTTTTTGAGAGTGAACATGGAATTTGATTTTCCCGGAATGGCCCAACTCTAGCGCGCGCCTTGGCTGAAGGCGCGACGCTGCATGATTGAAAGCAGACTGGCTGCTCCCGCTGCGCCGTTCAGACTACTTGGATTCATCTTTCGATGAACCGGGCTCGTCGGCGACCACCACTCGCGACGCCGCGCTTGCCGCGGCTGCCGCCGCTCTGCGGTCACCACGTGTGTCCTTCTCACGTATGCGGGCAGCCTTACCACGCAGCGCTCTCAAGTAGTAAAGCTTCGCGCGGCGAACGCGGCCCCGCCTGATTACGTCGATCTTTTCTATGACGCTGGCGTGCAACGGAAAGATCCGCTCGACGCCGACGCCGAAGCTGGTTTTTCTGACTGTGATGGTCTCGCGGACGCCTGAATGTTTGCGCGCGATCACGATCCCCTCGAATGCTTGAAGGCGTTCCTTATCCCCTTCTTTGATCTTCACCTGGACCCGCACGGTGTCGCCCGCCTGGAACAGCGGGATATCATTGCGGAGTTGCTTTTGCTCAACGAAATCCAGTAACTGGCTCATACGTCACCTCGCTTCCTAAGTCTCATTTTCACTCTCGTCGCCGGCCTTTTGGATCGCGATTCCCTGGCTCTTCGAAAGTGAAGCCGCTCTGATCAAATCCGGGCGGCGCTTCAACGTTTTCTCAATCGCTTTTTCCCGGCGCCAACGTTCAATCTCGGCGTGGTTTCCGTTCGTGAGAACCTCGGGCGCGCTCATACCGCGGAACTCCGCCGGCCGAGTGTAATGTGGGTAGTCGAGCAATCCGGTTGTGAACGACTCTTGCTCGGCTGATTCGGCGTCGCCAAGGGCTCCAGGGATCAGTCTCGTCACCGCGTCCACAAAGACCATAGCCGGAATCTCTCCGCCCGAGAGAATGTAGTCGCCGATTGAAACTTCATCCGTGACAAGATGCTCCACCACTCTTTCATCGACCCCTTCGTACCGCCCACATATCAAGACCACGTGTGGTCTACTTGCGTAATCCAGGGCAATGCTCTGGTCGAATACTCTTCCCTGTGGGGACAGCAAAACGATGGCCGGTTCGATCTCGCCTTCGGTAAGGCCTTCGGCGGCTCGAAACAGCGGTTCGGGCTTCATCACCATTCCCGCGCCGCCCCCGAAAGGCCGGTCGTCGACCTGGCGATGCCGTCCGTCCGTGTAGTTGCGGAGATCGTTGACGGCGATCTCAATCAAGCCGGCTTCGATCGCGCGCCGTATTATTCCAAACTCAAAGACCCCTCGGAATATTTCCGGAAAAATCGTAATGATATCGAACCGCATTTATTACAACTTCGCGGCGGATAAAACCTAAGAGCCCACTCGCGCTTTACCGGCATCCAGGGAATCTCCGCGCGGCTTAGTATTCAACTCCAATAATCCCTCTGGCGGATTAACGGTGATCCGCTTTGAATTCAAGTCGACATCCGGGCAAATCGCGTCCGTGAATGGAACCAGTATCTCCCCGCCGTCATCGCCCTCTATTACGAGCACGGGAGCGGCCCCGGTCGAAATCAACCCAGTAACTCGTCCGCAACGCCGGCCTTCCGCGGTGACCATTTCGAGACCGACTAATTCGTATTCATAGAACTCGTCCTGATCGAGCGCCATGCGGTCCGACGCATTGATGACGATGAGTCCGCCTACAAGGCCGCGGGCGGCGTCCATCGTGTCATAGCCTTCGAACTTCAACAGTATCCGGTTCTTTACGAACCGCCGATCCTCGATGATCGGATTCAGAATCGCGCCGTCCCGCATCCTGACCTTGACGGGGCCGTCGATCTCGAATCTCTCGAGGAAGCCGGTTTCAATGTCGCAAGCAACCTCGCCGCGAATTCCATGCGGCTTGACGATTCGCGCGATCACCACGTCGTCTTCGCCCGTGTTGTCCGGTGAGCCGTTCACTACTCCAGAATCTCGAGCACGAACCGCCGTCTGAGTTTCATGCCGGACGCCGCGAGGATCGTTCGAATGGCCCGGGCTGTTCGGCCCTGCTTGCCGATCACCTTGCCCAGGTCTTGTTGAGCGACCCTCAACTCGAGCACGGTAGTCGTCTCCCTGTCGACTTCATTGACCGACACTTGATCCGGGAGGTCCACCAGAGCCTTCGCCACTTCCTCGATCAGGTCCCTAATTGACCCGTTCTTCATAGCCACCTCCGTCCGTTGGTTGGTCTGGAAGGGAGAACGCCGTACGG
This sequence comes from Blastocatellia bacterium, assembly GCA_023265195.1. Taxonomy (GTDB): domain Bacteria; phylum Acidobacteriota; class Blastocatellia; order UBA7656; family UBA7656; genus QHVH01. Next base: position 8,183 of record JAHFUG010000214.1, read on the forward strand.
TCGGCGCGGCGGCCGGCCCCAGGGCAAGCGCCGTGTTGTCCGTTCGCTAAGCCGTCTCGGGGCCGGCTGGAGCGGTCTTGCGTTGAATCAAGCTCCTCACCGTATCGGACGGCTGCGCCCCCCGTTCTATCCAGTATTTCAGCCGATCCCCGTTGAGCTTGAACTCAACCGGCTCGCGGCACGGATTGTAATAGCCTAAGGTGTCGACAAAGCTGCCATCGCGCTTCGTGCGTTTCTCGGCAACCACGATCCTATAGAATGGTTTCTTCTTAGCGCCCATTCTCATCAATCTTATTGAAAGCAAACTGCACCTCCGTTGTGTGATTACGTTCCCGGTCTTTTGGGGCGGCCGATCATCGCCGCGGCGCGAATTAATAAGATCGCCGCGCTTTTTCGCGCCCGCCAAGACCACAACCTCGATTCACCGTTTCTTTTTCTTCTTTCTTCGCTTGGTCGCTTTGCGCCGTCCGCCGAAGCCCATGCCGGCGCCAAGCCCTCCGGCCAACTGGCCTCCAATGCCTCCCATCAATCCGCCGAGACCGCCCGCGGTCATCATTCGCATCATCTTGCGCATCTCGACGTACTCATGAATCATCTGGTTGACTTCTTGAACCGTTGTTCCGCTCCCGCGCGCAATACGTTTGCGCCGCGACGCGTTGAGCAGCGAATGATTCTCCCTCTCCTTGATCGTCATCGAGTTTATGATGGCCTCGGTCAGCTTGAGCTTGCCTTCCATCTCGTCCATCTGCTCGGGCGTGATTTTCATGCCGCCTAACAAACCTGACGGCAGCATGTCCATCAGCTTTCCGAACGAGCCCATTCGCTTGACCTGGCGAAGCTGATCGCGAAAGTCTTCGAGTGAAAACTTGTCGCGAACCAGTTTGTCGCGGAGTTCCTCGGCTTTGTCCTGATCGACCTCGGCCTGGACCTTCTCGATTAGCGAAAGAACGTCGCCCATCCCGAGAATCCGCTGCGCGATTCGGTCGGGATAGAAAGGCTCGATCGCATCGTACCGCTCGCCCACGCCTATGAATTTGATCGGCTGGCCGGTGACTTCCTTGACCGAGAGAGCCGCGCCGCCCCTGGCGTCGCCCTCCATCTTGGTCAGGATTACTCCAGTGATCCCAACGCGACCGTGGAACTCCTGAGCCGATCGAACCGCGTCCTGGCCCGTCATCGCGTCGGCGATGAAAAGAATCTCGGACGGCAGCGTCTCTTGCTTGATCCGCTGGAGCTCGAGCATCAGCTCTTCATCGACGTGGAGTCTTCCGGCGGTGTCGATAAGCAGCGTATCGCGCCCAACCAACTGGCATTCGCGAATGGCTTGCTTGGCGAGTTCGATTGGAGAGTCAACGCCGGGGAGGTCGAAGACGGGAACGCCGATAGCTTCTCCGATAACGGCGAGCTGCCGGCGGGCCGCCGGCCGGTATACGTCGACCGAGACGAGAAGCGGATTCCGCTTCTGCTGCTCGGCAAGCATCTTCGCCAGTTTTCCCGTTGTTGTGGTTTTGCCCGAACCCTGGAGGCCTACGATCATTACGACGTTGGGGATTCGCTTAGTGAATAAGAGTTGAGTGGAGGTTCCGCCCAGCACTTCGACCAGTTCGTCATAGACAAGCTTGACCACCTGCTGGGCCGGGGAGAGCGATCCCATCACCTCCTGGCCGACGGCTTTTTCCTTCAGGCGGTCTACAAGGCTCTTGACGACCTTGTAGTTGACGTCGGCTTCGAGAAGAGCGATGCGAATCTCGCGCATCGCCGCGTCTATGTGAGCTTCAGTCAATCTGCCCTGGCCGCGCAGATCCTTGAGCACTTTTTTCAGCTTGTCTGAAAGCGCGTCGAACATAAGTATTAGCGCCCTCCGGCGGAAAAGACGGAAACGAGTAACTTATTATGCGTACCCGGCTCTGTCAAGGAGACGCGGGTTTAAGTTTTCCGGCGTTTCACGTCGACGCAATCCGGAATAGCCGAGGCGCGAATTCAAGAAGTCTTATGACCCTGTTCAAGCGGACGTTGAATCTCCGCGGCCGTTGTTGCGAGAGCGACGGATTAATTAAGCGATCTCGCAAGCTCGTCAAGGCCGCGATCAGATCATCCATATCCCTCTGAAGCGCCGCTCTTAATTCGGGGCGCAAGTAATTCGAGTATTTAATTCGAATCAACTTCGAGATAAGAGTATTTGTTGGGTCGTTTTTCATTGTGATGCAAACTTATAAACTTACATTGGGTTTGCAAATCGAGGGCTTTGGCGAGCAGCAGGGAGGCGCCGGGGTTTGTCACATGGGTAATCAAGGGACTACCTATCAAATCACGATGCTCTCAACCTCGGACCAATCACGCCCCCACCAATTTCACACCGGAGGCAACGGCGGCTTTTCGCAGATCTTCGTCAAGTGTGGCGATCGGAAGACCTTTACGAGTCGCCAATTCCAAATAGGAAGCATCGTAGCCGCTCAATTGATATTGGACGGCCAGGGGATGAACATCGGTAAGAATCAGATCGAAGTTGTCTTGATCGACGGTGATGGAAAAAGAGCGCAAGTCGTCCAGGAACAGGGTTACCTTGTCCGGCGTGATTGAACCGTTGCGCTGTGACTTGGCGAGAACTGAAACCGCTTCGTAGAGCCACAAGACAGGCACGACAGCCTCGGCTCCCTTGATCATCTCTTGAAGGATGGCGTCGGAGTATGGGGTCGAGGTCTGCTCAAAACACCATCGCATCGTAACAGAGTTGTCGAGCACGAATGGACTCACGCGCGTCCTTCGTTAATGAGGTCTCGAATGGTGACACCGGGAGGAAGCCGGTTGCCAAGCTGCAGTTGGCGAATGTCTTCACCGGCCTGGGCTGGAGTCTTCGTCCCGCCTGCTAAACGAAAACCTTTCGATTGTGAAAGGGGTTCCTTCTCGCGCCGGGCGTGGACGCCTTCCACGATGATCTCATCGACGTTGTGGAAGTGGCCGCTTTGCAGCTCCTCCTGTACCAATCGTTCAGTTTCGGGTTTCAGGGTGATGGTCATTGACATGGAAACACCTTACTCGGGAGGGTATGGGGCGTCAAGATTCCTGGGAGCATCATAAAGGACATTATGTTTCACAATAGGGGTTTAGGAGGTCTGATTTTACTAGTAGGGGTAGAGTTCGAATCGCCGGACAATGCCAACCATGCTGAGCCTATCCAGAGTGCAAATCCAGTTTGGCGGCGCAAATCCGAGTGCTCGGGGGGAGAGATTTGAACGTAGATTAGCGTAGACCGGATCGCGCTATACCATCGGTATGGCGATGTCTTTCCGGATCAAGGCCCAGACCTATCCAAGCCAGCTTGCTCACTTGCGATCACCGGTGTAAGAAGCCGCAAATTGTCTCGCGCCTTGAAAAAATGAAAGAGTGTGAAGTGATCTTTGTGGCCGTTGAGAAAGTTCTTGACTCTAGGAAGGCGATGTCTTATTCTGCGGCGCTACGTTTGACGGGTACAGTCAGTCCATAGAGCACGATAGACAAAGAAGGTTGCGGGCGTGTGTCAAAGTTAGAGTTTCTGCGCGAAAAAACTAGAAACAGTTAGGCTCACGGAGGAAAGCTGCGAGTAGAAAGCGCCGGTGAATTACGACTCAGCGGTAAGGAGAGGTGTCTCTGGTCTGTTGAAGGGGAAGTGGAAGGGCGAAGGGTTAAGTGAGAAAGGTGAAGTGTGGAGTGAGGAAGGGAAGCGCGGAGTGAGTAACGAAGATGGATCAAATGCGGAGTGGGGGATGCGGCGATTGTCTCCCGAGCGCTGACGGAGCAGGAATTTCGCTACGTCAGCAATGGCCGGTATCGCTGCGATGGCGTCGTGGTGCGGGATTCGAGGGCTTGGCGTTCACGAATGATGCTTCACGAATGATGCTTCACGAATGATGCTTATGAAGACGGCGCGGTGAGGGAATAGATCGCGAGGAATCATTAAATCATTAAGGAAATCACAAGGAAATCATGAAGGAGAAGACTTGCATGCACGGACTGGACACGCTTCGTTCAGTGGGTAGAGGGCGGCTGATCGCGTTGCTGATCATTACATCTCTGGCGG
>JAHFUG010000215.1:0-6741 GCA_023265195.1 Blastocatellia bacterium
AATCAGCCTGCGTCCCACAGGAAGTCGAACTGCCTAATCGTGGCGTCCTTTCGGCTCACTTGCCTGCGATGCGTGCCGTGAGACGGTCAAGGGTCAGAAATTGCACTTCGATGCCGCTGTAGTTTCGAGTGAAGGCAGGCCGTGCGTCGGGGGCCGTCACCAGCAATGTTGCTTTGGAAGAAGATCGAGTTTCTGGTTGACACCGGCGCCGATTGCACCGTGTTCAGCCCGGCCACCCTCGCGAGGCTCGGCCTTCCCTGGCTGGACGCTCAAGATGGCGTCAGCGGACTGGGCGGCTTAACTCATTCGGTCATTGTCGAAACTCAGATCCGATTGACTCGTGGAGATTCCGGTAAAGTTCTCTTCCGTGGCCGGTACGCGGCCGTTACCGGACTCGATGCGCTCGACATAAGCGTACTGGGACGCGATGTCATGGGCCTGTTCGCCGTGATCGTTGACCAGCCTGGGGATGTCGTTTGTATGCTTGGGCAGCGCCATCACTACGGCATCGAGCAAGTCTGAAATTCAAATCGCTTCAGTGCAAGGAAGTCCGGCGAGTTGCCCCGAGGTTGTCGTGGGTCGTAGGACGGAGATGATCGAGTAATCCGGTTAATGTCCCACTCATTAGGCAAGCTTTGAAGCAACTGGACACAAATCCCGTGCATACCATCGGGCTTTAGCCGATGGAGTTTCAGTTTCAGCCTAACGGACAGTTCGCGAGCCTCAAAGATACCATCGGGCTTTAGCCGATGGAGTTTCAGTTTCAGCCTTGCCCCTTCCGATGCGCTCGTCTTGGCGGCGGGTTAGGTCAAAGCTGAACCTCCATCGGCTGAAGTCCGATGGTATCGGTTGCAACATGTCGTCTCCGGTTAGGTCAAAGCTGAACCTCCATCGGCTGAAACCCGATGGTATCGGTCGCAACATGTCGTCTCTTGTTAGGTCAAAGCTGAACCTCCATCGGCTGAAGTCCGATGGTATCGGTCGCAACATGTCGTCTCTTGTTAGGTCGAAGCTGAACCTCCATCGGCTGAAGTCCGATGGTATAGGTCGCAACATGTCGTCTCTTGTTAGGTCAAAGCTGAACCTCCACCGGCTGAAGTCCGATGGTATCGGTCGCAACATGTCGTCTCTTGTTAGGTCAAGGCTGAACCTCCATCGGCTGAAGTCCGATGGTATCGGTCGCAACATGTCGTCTCTTGTTAGGTCAAAGCTGAACCTCCATCGGCTGAAGCCCGATGGTATCGGTCGCAACATGTCGTCTCTTGTTAGGTCAAAGCTGAACCTCCATCCGCTGAAGCCTGATGGTATCGGTCGCAACACTCTCCTAGCGACGAACTGAAGCTCGCGTTCCTGGACGCGCTGGCCGAGTTGGAACACAACGAAAATTACCGAACCAAGAGTTTCCCTAAGACAAGACTTCGTAGAGTTAGTGGAGTTAAAGAAGCCATCTATAGGGCGAATGTGATTCAGAAGTCTGGCTGGAGACTTCACGTTCAATACGGCAAAGATGGGAGCTTACATTTTAAGGACCTTTTGGACCCTACAAAGCACGATGATCCCGTGAAGGCGATCAAGGTCAAAAAGAGCAGATACCGGTAGCACCAAGAGCGAAGACCTGATATTCGTTGTGAAAGCCGTCGATTACGGATCGTTCGCGTGAAGTCATGAGTTGATCGCTCGCCTGATATAAAGACGGCCGCGCTACGCCGAATTCTCGCCCATTAGCATTAGCTCACACGGAGACTCCTCGAAGAGCGGAACGGGGCTTCGCGCAGAATCCCCAGTTCGAAGTCCCGCCTTCAGGCGGAATCCGGTATTTACCGTCAGCGGGGATTCCGCCTGAAGGCGAGACTTCGAACAGGCGCTACGAATGCGCGCCGATCATTGCGGTGAGAGTTTTGATGTGTTAGTTTAACCACCTAGCCTTAAAAGCAACATTGAAGATTGAACCCAGTGGAACCGAACGGCTGAGTCAACGCCGCTCGAATAACGCGTGATGAGGATTGCGTCGGCTCCGCCGCGAGAGAACAGTAGATGATCCGTGCTCTGTGTTCATTGATGATTTCCCTGGCGCTCGCCGCCTCGGCGTCTTCAATGGCGTTCCAGATAAAAGCCGGCAAACAGGCCAAAGAGATCGTCGTCAGAGGTCACGTCGTATGCCTCGGCGAAGCCGGCCAGCCATCAACAGCCTGCGCTGAGGGAGCCCACCGCTTCGGGCTCCAAACTTCCGGCAACAAGCTCTATTCATTCCTTTCGACCGATTCGATGGCCGAGATGTTCGAAGACCCCGCGGTTCGCGGGCTCGTTCTTCAGATCACCGGCAATCCAGCCGGCGACAATCGGCTGGAGATTATCAAGGTGCTGTCGGTCCATGACGGGAAGCTTTTCGATATTTTCTACTTTTGCGACGTCTGCAACATAACGGCGTATGCGCCGGGACCCTGCGCGTGCTGCCGAAAAGAGTTGGAACTCAAAGAGACGCCGGCGCCTGAAACGGAGTGAGACTCATCAGGCGGAGGCGCACTATTGGAGGCATGGGATGAGCGATGATGATGAAAAAGTGGGAGGCTCCGGCTTTTCACGCCGTGACTTCTTGAAAGTCGGCGGCATTTCACTCGCGACGCCGCTGGTGCTGGGGCATCGAGTAGTCAAGGCGGCCGGCGCCGATGTTAAGGTCTTCGGGCCTGGTAAAGCGCCGATCGAGTTGATGATCAACGGCAAGAAAATGACCGCCTCGGTTGAACCCCGCGTCACTCTGCTCGAGGCGCTTCGGCACGAGCTTGATATCACCGGCGCCAAACGAGTCTGCGACCGCGCCACCTGCGGGGCCTGCACCGTGATCGTCGACGGGAATCCGGTCTACTCGTGTACGGTGCTCGCCATCGAGGCGCAAGGCAAGACGATTACGACGGTCGAGGGCTTGATGACCGGCGACAAGCTGCACCCGGTGCAACAGGCGTTCGTCGATAACGACGCTCAGCAGTGCGGTTTCTGCACGCCCGGTTTCGTTGTCGCTTGCAAGGCGTTTCTGGACAAGAATCCGAATCCGACTCCCGAGCAAGTGAAACGCGGACTCGGCGGAAACCTGTGCCGGTGCGGAACCTACATGGGAGTGCGCGCGGCGGTTCAACAGGCCGCCTCGGTACAGAATCCTGAGCAGAAAGGAGGGCGGCGCAATGGCTGATTACAAATGGCCCGAAGCTGAAAAACGTACGCTCATCGGCAAACGCATCTCGCGCCTGGATGGGCCGGCCAAGGCCTCCGGAAAGGCGAAGTACTGTTACGACTACAATCGCCCAGGCCTGCTCTACGGGAAGATTCTCCGCTCGCCCTACGCTCACGCCAGGATCAAGAGCATAGACACATCGGCTGCCGAGAAGATCGACGGCGTCAAAGCCGTCAAGATCATTCAAGGTCCGGGCACTGAAATCTTCTGGGTGGGTGACGAAATAGCCGGCGTGGCCGCGGTTGATGAGCCAACGGCCGAAGACGCAATGAGAGCGATCAAGGTCGAATATGAAGTCCTGCCGCATCTGGTCATCGACTCCGATCCCGCCGCGGCTCCAAAGGATCTGCTGAAGCCATCAGGGGAACAGACTACGGGCGAGCCCGACAAGGCGTTCACGGAAGCCGACGTAGTTATCGAGGGCCAGTATGGACAGCCGATGATCACTCACTGCTGCCTCGAATCCCACGGCGCAACGTCCGAGTGGACCGACGACAAGAACCTGCTCGTGCACGTCTCGACCCAGAACGTCTCCGGCATCGCAAACCAGATGGCTGGCGCGGTAAAGATACCGGCGGCCAACATTCGAGTGCAGCAGGATCACATCGGCGGCGGCTTCGGCAGCAAGTTCGGCATCGACCGCTGGGGAAACGAAACCGCTCACCTGTCGAAGCTGGCGGGCGGCAAACCCGTAAAGATATTTCTCGAGCGCAATTCGGAGTTGATGGTGGCCGGAGCCAGACCGTCTTCGTACGCCAAAGTGAAGATCGGCGCGAAAAACGACGGCCAGTTGATCGCCTGGGAATCCGATTCCTGGGGCAGCGGCGGCGTGGGCGGCGGCGGCGCGCCTCCGATACCATACGTTTTCAACATACCGAACCAAAAGCGGCGGAACACGTCGATAGCCAATCACGTCGGCCCGTCGCGAGCCTGGCGAGCCCCGAATCATCCGCAAGCATGCTTGATTACGATGAGCGCGCTCGACGACCTCGCCGCCAAGCTGAAAATGGACCCGCTCGATTTCTATTTCAAGAACATTGAATTGACCGGGCCGCGCGCGAATGTCTATCGCGATGAATTGAAGATCGGAGCCGAGTTGATCGGCTGGAAGCAGAACTGGCGGCAACGGGGACAACTGGGCGAGGGCCACATGCGCCGCGGCCTTGGGCTTTCGCTTCATACCTGGGGAGGACTCGGCCACGCGAGCGACTGCGACCTGACGATCAATCCCGACGGCTCCGTCGAGTTGAAGATGGGGACGCAAGATCTGGGCACCGGCACTCGAACCACTCTTGCGATCGTAGTCGCGGACTCGCTCGGGATTCCAATGGACGCGGTTAAGATATTGATCGGGGATAACCGCTATCCGGTGTCGGGCGGTTCGGGGGGCAGCACGACGATCGGTGGTGTTAGCGCGTCGTCCCGGCGGGCTTCGGTGGACGCGCTCGATCAACTTTTCGCGAAAGTAGCTCCGTCGCTGAACGCTCAGCCGGCGGATCTCGAATCGGTGGGCGGCGTCGTTCGAGTGAAGGCCGACCCAAGCCGAAGCCTTTCGTGGGCCCAGGCATGCTCGAAGATCGGCGGCCTATCTCTGACGGTTCGGGGCAAGAACCCCGGTCCGGGCAACCTGATCAGCCAGGGCGTTGGCGGCATTCAGATGGCCGATATCTCGGTCGATATAGAGACCGGCGTCGTCAAGATGAACCGCATGGTCGCCGTTCAGGACTGCGGGTTGATCATCGATCTCAAGACCGCCGAAAGCCAGTGCTACGGCGCCCTGATCATGGGAATCTGCTACGCGCTGTACGAAGAAAAGATCATGGATCAGACCACCGGCGCGATGCTCAATCCGAACATGGAGTTTTATAAATTGGCGGGCATCGGCGACATAGGCGAGCTGATAGTCCACATGATGACCGGCAAAGGCTACGACGAACGCGGGCCAATCGGATTGGGCGAGCCGCCGACCGTCTCGCCGGGCGCGGCTATTTCGAACGCCGTCGCCAACGCGATCGGAGTAAGAGTGCCTTATCTTCCGCTGACCCCGGACAAGGTGTTGGCGGCTTTGGAAAAGAAGGGAGGCGCCAACCATGCGGGCATTTGAATACGCTAATCCGGCGACAAAGGAACAAGCAGTAGGATTGCTCTCGAAGACCTGGGGAGAGGCCGAGATTCTCGCGGGAGGCACCGACCTCATTTCGCTTATGAAAGACGACGTCGTCGCTCCGAAGCGATTGGTGAGCATCAAGAGCATCCCGGAACTTCACGGAATCAGCCTGACCGTAAAGACCGGGCTCAGGATCGGCGCGGCGGCCACGATTCAGGAACTGTTGGACAACGCCGGCGTGCGAAGAAGCTTCTCCGCGCTGGTTCATGCCGCTGAAGGAATCACGAGTCCGCAGATCAGAAGCATGGGAACAGTCGGCGGAGATCTCTGCCAACGGCCTCGATGCTGGTACTATCGCGGAGGATACGGGCTCTTCGCCAAATCGGCAAACGGCGAGGCTCTCGTTCCCGGCGGCGACAATCGCTATCACGCGATTCTAGGCAATTCAGGTCCGGCTTACTTCGTCAATCCGTCGAGCCTGGCTCCGGCGTTGATCGCGTACGGAGCAACGATCAGAGTCTTTGGCTCATCAGGTAAGCGCGACATTCCGGCCGAGAAGTTCTTTTCAACACCGAAGTCGGAAGGAGAACGCGAGTACAACTTGAAGCCGGATGAAATTCTGACCGAGATAATCGTCCCGATGGCCGCTGGAGCCAAAGGCGCGACCTACGAGGTTCGGCAGAAGGAAGCGCTGGACTGGCCGCTCGCGGCCGCGTCGGTGGTGATTAGATCGGTAGCCGGCAAGGTGCACTCGGCTCGCGTCGTGATGGGCCACGTCGCTCCGGTTCCGTGGCGCTCGACCGATGCGGAGGCTGCCCTTGTAGGAAAGACGGTTGACGAAAAAGTCGCGCAAGCGGCGGCTGAAGCCGCGGTCAAGGACGCGAAGCCGCTCAGCAAAAACGGGTACAAAGTTCAACTGGCCCGAGTCGCGGTCAAACGAGCTATCCTGGCCGCCGCGAAAGGAGGCGCCAAATGATTGCGGAAGCCGAACGGTTCAACAGAAATCATCCCGATCTTTGCCCGTGCCTCAAGTGGAAGAGCCAGTTTTACCAATCCGAACACGACCCTACGGTTCCACCGTCAAACGACGGTCTGTTCTGGTGCGTGTTTACTCAGAACTGCATCGGCCCGGACGGTCAACTGGCCGAGCCTGGAATGTGCGCGTCAACCGGCCGCGCGTGCTATGGCGGAAAGGAACAATAGGGAATTGATGATTGATGAATGGGGAATTGATGATTGATGATTGATGATTGCAAATTGATGATTGGGGACAGGGTTAGGGAATTGATGATTGATGATTGTAAATTGATGATTGGGGAAAGGGTTAGGGAATTGATGATTGATGATTGCAAATTGATGATTGGGGACCTGTTTTTCAATCATCAATCATCAATCATCAATCATCAAT
>JAHFUG010000215.1:6841-9018 GCA_023265195.1 Blastocatellia bacterium
TCATCAATCATCAATCATCAATCATCAATTCCCTGTTCATCAATCATCAATCATCAATTCCCTGTTCATCAATTCCCTCTTTATCAATTTTCCGAAAGGGGTGTTTAATGCGAAGATTTCTTATGTTTGTCGCGGCGTCCGCGATGGCGCTTGCGCTTTCATCCGTTAGCAACGCCCAGCAAATCGCGGGCGACTACTTGGAAACACGTAGCGCCGATGTGTGGACAGGGCCGTGTTTCGCTAACGCGGAGGTCGGCCTTGCCGGGGATCAAGCCATCCTTGCGTGGCGCGTGCAGAAGGGCGATTGGAACGGCGAGTGCCTCGACGGGCTCGGTATCGTCGCGGTCGTCAAGGCTCACGCCACTCTTGGCGATCCGACCGCTAATCCCTATCCTGCCAAGTCGGTGTTGATCGTCGACAACCGCGCCAGCGCGGACCAGCGCACCGCCTTGATAAGTTTCGCGAAGAGCATGGCGGGAGCGCTATTGGACGGCGTCGTGAGAGTGGAAGTGGCGCAAGTAACGATGGACGTCACTCACCAGAACGGTCATTATGGCGCGGTTCAACTGCGAGCCGGCGCGATCGCTGGAATCGACACCAGGGCTCTCTCCGAGAAGGATCACTTCTGCGGCAATGAAGACGTCTATTACGATCCGCTGGTCAAGCTGAATCACGCGATGCCCGCTGTAGCGATGCTGGATGAATTCAGAGGCTCGGGCCTCGGCGTCTCGTGGATCTCGCACGGCAAGCGAAGCGCGTTCGTCGGCAGTTTCTCGCGATAAGCGGTCGTACGGACTTCTCGAGCCTGAGAGACCGGGTGAAGCCGCTGAGCCTGAAAGACAGGGAAAGCCGCTGATTTGCGCCGACCGCGTAACGCTGATCCGCGCAGATCGGCGTTACGTAGTCGGCGCAAATCGGCGGCTTTCCGGTATGGCGACTTCCGCCAGACACGACCAGGGATATCATCCCTCACTCAGCCATACAGACTGGAGTCCGCCGCTCAACCCGGAGGTTAATGTTGATACGCAGGTGCTCTGCATTCTTCATACTCTTATTGGTAATTTCGTCTTCGATCCGCGCCGATGGTAACAAGGTCGAGTCGATCGACGCTTTCGCCGATCCCGCGGCGCCCGATTCAATCAAAGGAGTGCTCGAACCCAAAGGCTATCGCGTCAGCACAAAAGACGGCCCCCTCTGCGACGTCTGGCTCCGAAACGGCGTTCCGTCTCAGCCGAAGTCCGATGTGTCCGCGGCGTTGTACACCGAAATCGTCGATTCAGCGCTTGTCGGGGTCATCGTCATTTCGAAACAAACCAAGGACTATCGAGGCCAGCAATTGAAGCCGGGCGCTTACACCATGCGCTACGCGATTCATCCGATCGACGGCAACCACATGGGAATCTCGCCCAATCGAGACTTTCTCCTGCTTACTCCGGTTTCGGTCGACGCCGATCCCAACGCGCGGTTCACATTCGTGGAACTCACCAAGATGAGCACGAAGACAAACGGGACCAATCACGCCGCTCCACTCAGCATCGTATCTCCGGAAACGCCAAAGGAGTACCCGGCGGTCGCCGAAGACGACGGTGGCCATATCATCCTTACCGCTAAATTGAAGACTCAGTCTGGCGCGTCGATGCCGATTGCGATTATCGTAAAAGGAACGGCGGAGCAATAGCCGCCCCGAGGTTCATAATGAAGATTTCTTTGCTATTCCTTCTTATGCTGCTCGCGCCGGTGAGCGCCTTCGCTCAACACGAGCACGAGCATGATTCGGCGCCCGCTACTCTGTTTTCAGGGCTGGGCTCGCACCATCACCCGGTGTATACAAAATCAGCCGAAGCTCAGAAGTTCTTCGACCAGGGCCTTACTTTCATCTACGCGTTCAACCACGACGAAGCCACGCGATCGTTCGAGCGAGCCGCGGCGCTTGATCCGGAGATGGCTATGGCGTACTGGGGAGTCGCGTTGTCAATCGGCCCCAACTACAACATGGACGTCGACGCCGCCCGGGAGAAGCGGGCGTTTGAGACTATTCACATAGCGCTCTCGTTGATAAAGTCGGCTGCAAAGAACGCCCCCGCTCTTTCGTCGAAACAGATCGAAAGCGACCGCGGATACATCGCGGCTCTCGCCCGGCGCTATTCGGGCGACGCAAACCCGGATTACAAGAAGCT
>JAHFUG010000215.1:9118-12232 GCA_023265195.1 Blastocatellia bacterium
TTCGTTAAAACGATCCCGATGTTGGACGCCTTCATGTCCACGTCCGCTTTGTTGAAAGTGCGCTTTCACAAATGGGAAGAAGTATCGGCTCTAAAGGAACCCGACAAAGCCCTGCCGATTACGCATGCTTTATGGCGCTTCGCTCGAGGAATGGAAAGCGCCGCTGCCGGAAAGACCGACGCCGCGCGCGCCAATTTGGCGGCTCTGCAAGCCGAATGGGAAGCCATGCCTGAAACCGCGAAAGCGGGTAATAACAGCGGCGCCGACGTGGTCAACGTAGCGGCATTGGTGCTCCAATCCCGCGTCGCCTTGGCAAGCGGCGACGCCAACACCGCCCTCGTGCTATATGAGACGGCGGTGGCAGCCGAAGACGCGCTGGCCTACGATGAGCCGCCTGGATGGTATATTCCGGTGAGAGAATCGTTGGGCGGGGCGCTGCTGACTCAGCGGCGTTTCGCCGATGCGGAAAGAGTCTTTCGCGATGATCTGGCGCGCCATCCGAAGAACCCACGATCCTTGTTTGGATTGCACCAGGCGTTGAAAGCGCAGGACAAGAAGTACGCGGCGTTCGTGGTGGAGAAGGAATTCGAGACGGCGTGGAAGAATGCGGATACTGTCTTGAAGATCGAGGATCTGTATTGATCGCAACTCATGAACACGAAATACTGATTGCCTTGGCTCGCGGAGAGAAGGACATAGCGGCGGGAAATGGTTGTACGCTTGACGAGCTTCTCGCCGAAGCCGATCTGATCCTGAGCGAATCGGAGTCGTGAAGATTCGATTCACTGTTCCGATGCGCCACGGACCTCAGTCTGTAACGTTGCGGTCACGGAGCGATTCAATGAGCGGCGCACGGAATTGAATGGACAGAACTGGCCAAGGCCTCCTTGATATTCCGAGTGCGGAACGCTGGAAGACGCGGTGGTTCTCGGGGGAAACGCGAACAGAGTTCTCGTAACGATCGGCATAAACGATTAACGCCGGCGGTGCATCAAGCGGGGCGGCCACGGAGAGCCGCCCGTACATTGATTCTTCAAAAGCGAGTCGAAGAAGGACGAGGTCGGAAATGAGTAGAAGATCAAAACTCAAGTTCATGGCGTTGGCCATCACTGTTGCAGCCGTCTCGATGGCGCGAGCAAATGGTGAAACCGAATTCTCGTCTCCGGACGGCATTCCCGCCGAGGTCTGGCGGTATTTCGTGCCCAGAGACAACCCAGTCACGCCGGCCAAGGTCGAGTTGGGCAGGCTCTTGTTCTTCGACAAAAAGCTCTCGGTGGATGGCAGCGTCAGTTGCGCGAGTTGTCATGACCCGAAACTCGCCTTTACCGACGGCAAGCCCGTCGCCGAGGGCGTGGCGGGCCGGCTCGGCAAGCGAAACTCGCCTACCCTCTTGAACTCGATGTTCAACGCGGGTCAATTCTGGGACGGGCGGGCCGAGTCGCTCGAAGCGCAGGCGATTCAGCCGCTGATCAATCCCGACGAGATGGGAAACAAATCGCACGATCAAGTCGTCGGTAGACTGCGCGCCATTCCTCAGTATGCCGCCCGATTCAAGAAGGTCTTCGGATCGGAGATCACCATCGACCTCGTCGCCAAGGCAGTCGCGTCGTTTGAACGAACGCTGGTGTCGGCGAACTCGCCATTCGACCGATTCGCCGGCGGCGATCTCGATGCGATGAGCGAGGAGGCCAGACGCGGCTTCGCTCTCTTTCGCGGCAAGGCTCGCTGCACGGTTTGTCACTCGGTGAGCCAGTTCTCTCTGCAGGCCTTTCCATTCATGACCGATCAGATGTTCCATAACACCGGCGTCGCGGTGAATGACCGTTCGTTCGAGCCGCTCGCCGGGCTGCTTAGCCGTGCGGGAAAAAACGTCACTGCGCCGGAAGAGATGATCTCGATCGCCAGGCGCGAGGGATCGGCTTCGCTCGGGCGCTTCCTCAGCACCGGCGATTCATTGGACATCGGAGCCTTCAGAACGCCCTCGCTGCGCGACGTCGAGTTGACCGCGCCATATTTTCACGATGGAAGCGCGAAGACGCTTGCCGATGTAGTGAAGTTCTATATGAAGGGCGGAAAGAACAATCTCAATCGCGATTGGGAATTGCAGTCATTGACGCTGACGGAGACCGAGCAGCAAGAGTTGATCGAGTTCTTGAAATCCCTGACAAGCGACAACACCCGCCGAATGGCCGCCGCGGAGTACGCGAGAGCAACTTTACGTCACTGACCGCTCCTCCTCGCTTGGGAAGCTTGAGTGAATTCATCAGTCTGAAGGTAGTGTCTTAATCCTGTGTTACTCGCAAGAAAGAGGGATGCAACTGGAGAATACCCCCAACAACGCAGTTGGGGGATGGTTCATATGCTGCCTATCGAACGCACGCGGAAAGTGTGAAGAACTCGAAACCACGAAGTTCACGATGGCCACGAAGCAACGGAGGCGAACCGGCGCACAGCCTCAACCCAGTCGTGCGCGGCGGCGAAACCACGCGGAACAATTTATTCGTTAGCAGTGCGCTATGCGACCTTACGGCGAGGCGAACTGAGCCTTTCGATTCGAATAGAAATCCGCCATCGCCGCATTTGCGTCGTTCGTTTCGGTCAGTTTCTCGATGACGGCGTCCCATTTCTCGCCGGGAATCGCCACGTACATTTCTTCATCCGATAAGCCGGTGAAAGTCCGGTTGCCTTTGCACCCGAGCGATATCGAAGTCAGGCCGCTGGACGTCGTCAATGGCAGCACCGCGCATGCAGGCCGGCCCAGGCTGTTGGTTAATCCACTGCCCGCTCCCGCTTTGAGCGCCGCTTCATACACCAACATTGCCTGCGCCGGCTTCAAGGCTATGAGAACGATGTCCGGTTTGAAGCCGGCTCGATCGACGGGCCCGTACGCCACGACGGCCGGAGACTTGGCGAGAGCCGGGATGCCGGGCACTTCCGAGGCCGCAACATAGTTATTCTCCGCCATGAACTCAATCGTCTCCTGCAACTCGTGCGCACGCTCGGGAGGCAGAGAGATGTTATGCGTGTAGCTTCCAACGGCGCAGTTGTAATGATCCGACGGCAGGGTGTAAAAGGCGCGGCCCTTCATTGCTTCATCCCAGAAGACGCAGCCCG
>JAHFUG010000583.1 GCA_023265195.1 Blastocatellia bacterium
TAAGTCCTTACCCGCCGTTGGTGGTGGTGGTCCATCTTTCTTCAGAAGTTCGATCCATTCGTTCACAATTTGACAAAGCTCCGCATAGACCTGGGCTTCGTCGGGTCCATGGCAACAAGGACCAATGATCCCTGGGCACTGGCCGACAAAACATTGATCTTCGTCAGACCATTCGACAATCTTCACGTGGCGAGCACTCTCCCTCATTGTTCTACCTCTCGAGTTTTTTTCTTCACCTCACGCTCCTGGTAAGATTTCGCATCGTCACCAAGGTGACCGGAAAGAGTAAGACGAGCGCCCGTTCGGATGCTCGTAGTTTCTATGACTTCCTTTCCCGCCTCGGTTGACAAAACCTGCTTTCTCCAGGTGGCGAATCAATTCTCTGATCTTGCGAGGCGCAATTGAATCCGTGTTCTATTAGCTTCTCTTTTGGCGGCGCTTTTAGGCCAAGTGGCCAGGGCAGTAAGACCCATCTGAACTAACATTCACAACTCGACAAAATCTGCCGAGAGCCTCGTCATCCTGAGTCTCAATCGTAAGTTCTCCGAGAGCTCTCGGAAAGCGAGACAGTTTCCAATCCCGCGCCTTGGATAATGCGAGCTATGACATTCAATTCTCCTCGGATCGCGCTGTTGCGCTCTCCGTGCGAACCGCCGGCGCAGGACCGTGCACGCCGATCTTCACCAACAGCTTGCTCTTGATCAATTCATCGTACAGCCGCCATTTCATGCGCATCATCTCGTCGTCTTTGATGCCGGCTAGAAAGCCTATCGGGATCTCGAAGCCTCCGGCCCCGCGGCGGCCTCCGCCATAGTACCGGCCCGTTTCAGTCGCTCCCAGCGCTTCTTTCAAGAACTCGTCCGGATTCAGCGTCACCTTTGTCGTTCGCATCGAGCCTACGACCAACTCGCGGTCGCCCTTTACGATTATTCCATAGACTATGGCGGTGTGAACGTTCTCTTCGGTAAGCAGGAAGTCGGCCGCCTGCGGTATCGAGTCCCGGTCTTCGACGCGAAGATACCCGACGCCGCATATCGAATAGCTATCCTGTATCTCACGGTTCGCAAGCGCTTCGCGTATCACGTCCATAACTTGTTTTGCCCGCTTGACCGAAAGAATGTCTTCAAGCAATGAATGATCGACGAACTGGGTCAAAAACGTAGCGGCCTCGAACTCTTCTTCGCCCGCCCGAATCAGTCCACCGGTCTCGCTCCTTATGCCGTGCATCAAGGCGGTGGCCAGACGCACGTGGGTCACGTTGCTCTTGCTCAATTCGAGCAGGCCCTCGCGAATATACTCGGTGTATATGGTAGCCGTCGCCCCTATTTTGCGAATGTCGATATACTCGGCGGTGATTCGATCCTGCAGTTCGTGATGATCCACCAGCACCAGCGGCTTGACGCCCAGCGCGGCAAAACGATCCGTAAGAGTCGAGGTAGTACCCTGATTGTCGACAAAAACGGTGGCGTTGTATTGCTTCAAGTCGTCGCCGTCGCTGTAACGCACGAGAGCGATGTCCGACAACTGCACCAACGCCAGATTCTCCTGATGGCTTATCCGGCCCTCGTAGACGATGTCGCAATCGATTCCAAACTTGGCCGCGATCATCTTGTGCGCCCACGCGGAAGAGATGGCGTCAGGGTCGGGATAATCCTGCATTACGATGGCGTGACGCTCGCCCTGATGCTCGTTCAGGAGCGAGGCCAATTCATCGGTTCTCTTCGGCGGGCGCGCCCCCGCGGGAGTAACATCTTTCAGCGGTCTTCGCTCCGTGGACATTATGGCTATCTCAACTCTCCCTTTTTCCTGGCTAACCTCCCGTGCTCGCGGAGAGGCTCACCAGCGCTAGCAACAACGTGGCTCGACTTGGATTGTAACTTTCAGCGATTCTCTATACAACCGCTGCTTGTGCGGCGTCAGGGGCTGTGTTATAAGGCTGCTCAACCGAACGGCCGGTTTTTGACGATAAGTGGAAATCATGCATCATACGCAGTTCGACATCGTTGCTATCGGGTTAACGTTGATTTCAGGTTTCGCGGCCGGCCCCGCCATCAATCGCAGCTTCAAGACGCAGCAGATGTCGTTCCCCAGGGTGAAAACCGCGTTCGCCAAAAAGGAATCCGATGTAAGACGGATATTCAAACAAGGCAATCTCGAGTATCCTCCCGCAAGGCTGCTCGTTCGAATATTCAAACGTGAACAGCGGCTAGAGCTTTGGTGCGCGGATTCATCGACGGCGGCCTTCCAGTTGGCGAGAGCATACAAAACCTGCGCCAACTCGGGCGCGCTCGGTCCCAAGCGGGCGCAAGGCGACGGGCAGGTTCCGGAAGGGTTCTACGAGATAACCCGTTTCAATCCGATGAGCAATTATCATCTCTCGCTCGGCGTTGATTATCCCAATCGATCCGACCGGATTCTCGGAGGAAAACAAGACCTCGGAGGAGACATTTTTATTCACGGAAACTGCGTTACTATCGGCTGCGTCCCGATCGGCGACGACGCCATTGAAGAACTGTATATGATCGCCGTCGAGGCTCGCGCGGCCGGCCAGACTCGAATCCCCGTACACATCTTTCCAGCCAGGCTTGACGACCAAGGGCTGACGCGCCTTCAAAGTGAATACGCCACGAACGGACGGCTATTGAACTTCTGGGCGAACTTGAAGCAAGGCTATGATTACTTCGAGCAGCGCCGCCGGCTGCCCGTCATTGCGGTTGATAGGATGGGCAAGTATGGTTTCGCTGATCCGGCAAGATGATCCAGCACGTCGAGAACGCGCCTTCCTTACCTATGACGAACCGATCTAAAGGCGCGACGTTTCAACAACCCGGTTTGCTCTCAAAGGAGGAGATTATGGCTGAGACAACGAACAAAAACGTGAGTACAACAAATAGCCTCATATTGATTCCGAGCGTAATAACTCTCGCGATCACCATACTGAGACTCATTGGCGAGCTTCAAAACTGGTCGCCGGCGTTCTTCAGCCGCGCCGCGGGCGGCGGCGGCGCCTTAGTCGGCATTTCGTGGCTCGCTCCGATATTCGGCGCGTACTTCGCGGTGAAGTTAGTGAGTGCGGGCAGCGGGCCGGCGAGCGCGATGAAAAGCCTGTTGAGGGCGGTCATAGGAGTCGTGATCGTCGTTGTCCTAGCCTTCGTAGCGACGAAGGTCTTCGGTCAAGGCCCCGGCGCGCTGGGAACGATTACAGTAGGCATGATTGTGGCCGCGGTCATTCAACAAGGAACGTGGCCGGCTCTGTTCAAGACGCTGCTGACTTACGGACTGGCCGCGCGCATTCCCGTTATCATTGTCATGTTTATCGCTATTCGTGGCGATTGGGGCACTCACTATGACGTAGTGCCTCCGGGCGACAGCTTTCCCGCCATGGGCTGGATGTTGAAGTGGGTGATGATAGGGGTTGTGCCACAACTCCTGGTCTGGGTTCCATTCACGATCCTTTCGGGTTCGATCCTTGGTTCGATAGCGGCGGCGATAGCAGGGCGAAAATCCCAGACTCATGCGGCTCCGGCATAATTACAGGCCAACCGCCGGAGCATTCGAACTCGCATGTATGAACCACGATTGAGGCGCGCGCGCTTCCAGGACCGAGTTCGTCTACGGGCGTCTCCATAACGCCGATCCTCGAGGAGGACCTCCTCTTGTCGGCGCATCCGAGGAGCGCGGCGTTCATCGTTCGAGCTTATGTCTTTCGTCGGCCACCGAGCACATACGAATCATGCAAAGGATTTAGCGTAGCGGCGGTTCGACCTCTCACGCTGCTTGCTCCTTCCGTCCGGCTTTGACGGCAAGAACCGGATAGATTGATAAAGCCG
>JAHFUG010000025.1:0-11313 GCA_023265195.1 Blastocatellia bacterium
GGGCCATGTCCATCTGTGTTTCAAGCGAACAATAAAGCTGCCTCCATTTCAGAGAGCACATGGCCCTCCTACGGAGGGCGGAGCGTCCCACCACACGTACTATAAACATGACCCTCCTACGGAGGGCGGAAGAAGCCAAACTGCAGGCCCTGCTAACGCCGGGTGAGAATGAGACGAGCCCAAAGATCCGTCCCGATATCCACGCCTCGTCATGCCTTCCTTGTCTTGCCTGGATTCTCACTATTGATTACAAGGTGGAACCAAACAAACGATCCTCGTTGATTCGCGGTTTTCCGGGCCTTCGCCGTTTTCAATCTACTCGATCACGGCAAGAATCTGCCCTGCTTCAACCGTATCGCCCTCCGAAACCCGAATCTCGATAAGCTTGCCTCTTTGAGCCGCCTTGATTTCGTTTTGCATCTTCATGGCTTCGACGACCAGAACTCCTTCGCCGGCGGCCACCTCCTCGCCCTCGGCGGCCAGAAGGCGGACCACTTTGCCGTGCATTGGTGAAACCAGCGACTGTCTTCCCTCGACGGTGCTATCCGTCGCGGGCCGCCGGTGCTTTCGATCCGCCAGCAGCACCACATAGTCACGGCCGCGAAGCCTGACGCTCACCGTACCGGATTGAGAATCGAACACAGACGCCTGATACACGGAGTCGCCAACAAAAATCTGATACGCGCCATCCCGGGGACGGGCCACTTCAACATCGTACCGGCGGCCATCCACGACTGCTTTGCAGCGTCCGTCGCGCTCATCGAATTCAATGACTGAGATATCGCCGTTGATTTCCGCGTCGTACTTGATCATGTGAAAGCTATTCCCGTGGCTAGTGGCGCCTGGCTCAAGTTGCCATACCGGATAAACCGCTGATTTGCGCTGACTACGTAACGCTGATCCGCGCAGATCAGCGACCCGAAGGCGGCGAAGATCAGCGGTTACTCCGGAAGCTGACTCGCGTTCACGGTCGACTTCGGCGCGCTTGGCATCGGCGGCAAGCAGCCGGCTTGTCGAACATCGGGCGGTTCGCGACGGAAACGAAGCCGGTTCCGATCATCGTCTGCTCGCCACCCTTCCACTGAGCTTCCATTTGCTTTCCGATACGGCAGCGGCCGGCGCGTAGTTACGATGGGCCTTATCGGTGGCGTGAAGCGCCGAGGCGATCGCCACGATGTCGCGAAGAACCGGATCAACCTGCTCTCCGCGGCTGCTGTCGGCCATGAATCTTTCTATGAAGCCTGTGTCGTAATCCGCTTTTTGGAACTCATCGAGGCTCACGAGAGTGCGAAAGAACGGCAAGGTGGTCTGAATACCTCCGATCTCGCATTCATTCAGCGCCCGTGCGAGCCGTTGCACCGCCGCGGGACGGTTTTCGGCCCAGACGGAAAGCTTCGCCAGCAGTGGATCGTAGTGCATCGGCACGCTCCAACCCTCGTAGATTCCACTGTCGAGCCTGACGCCAGGACCTGAAGGAGTCTCTACGCGGGTAATCCTGCCGGGAGCCGGCATGAAGTTTCGTTGGGGGTCCTCCGCATATATGCGGCATTCGATGGCGGCGCCCCGCATAACGACGTCCGATTGAGAAAACGACAACGGCTCGCCCGACGCCACCTTGATTTGTTCGTGTACGAGATCACGGCCTACAACCATCTCCGTCACGGGATGCTCCACCTGAAGCCTCGTGTTCATCTCGAGGAAATAGAAGTCACCCTTGCTATCCAGGAGAAACTCGATGGTGCCCGCGTTCCAGTAACCGGCGGCGGCGGCGATGGCGGCGGCGGTCTCGCCCATTCGGCGCCGTAGCTCCGGGCTGACCACGGGGGAGGGACATTCTTCGACTACCTTTTGATGGCGGCGCTGAAGCGAGCACTCCCTCTCGCCTAGATAGACGATCTTGCCGCTACGGTCGCCCATCAACTGGACCTCGACGTGACGAGGCCGATCTATGTACTTCTCGATATAAACCGACGCGTCTTTGAAGCTGGCTTCGGCTTCGGAGCCGGCGAGCGAAAACGCGCTTCCCATTTCCGCGTCCGATTTGACGATTCGCATTCCCTTTCCGCCCCCGCCCGCCGAAGCCTTGAGCATTACGGGGTATCCTATTTTCGAGGCGGCTCGAACAGCCTCCTCCGCGTTTGGCAGGGCCGAAGTCGTTCCAGGCGTCACAGGGGCTCCCGCCGCTATAGCGACGCGGCGGGCGCTCGTCTTGGAGCCCATAAGCCGCATCGCGGCGGCCGAGGGCCCGATCAACACCAGGCCCGCCTCTTCAACGGCGTCAGCCAGATCGGGGTTCTCCGAAAGAAACCCGTATCCGGGGTGAATAGCCTCGGCGCCAGACCGCCGGGCGGCGTCGATTATCTTTTCGATTGAAAGGTAGCTCTCGGCCGCCTGAGCGGGGCCGATATTAATCGCTTCATCGCACACGCGCACGTGAAGCGAAGTCCTGTCCGGTTCCGAGTATACCGCAACCGGGATAATACCGAGTTCTCGGCAGGCGCGCGCTATTCGGACCGCGATCTCGCCACGGTTAGCAATAAGCAATTTCTTGAACATGTCGACAGAACTGAAAAGGGCAAAGCGCTATAAGCAGAAGCGGCCAAGATAAGCTTATCTCCTGCGTTTTGCCCTTTGCCCTGTTCGCTTTTTGTCCGCGTCTTCAGCGTCCGGCCGGATCTTGCGGAATCGGCTGTTTGACCACGTCCGGATTGGTGATTATCACTCCGTCACGCATCACGATGTCATCCGCCGTTCCCCATTTCCCGTCCGGGCCGGCCGATCTGATCTCAAAGCTGTCGAACTGTTTGAGTCCCGGCATCGGCCTCCCCCTGGTGTTCATGTTGGCGGCAGCGATTGGGGCGGGAAAGCTCTGGTACTTGATCGGTTTTCCCCAATAATCCATTGGGAGCGCTTTACTCAATTCTTTCTTGAAGTCTTGTAGCGTTTCCGGAAAGGAGTCATTGTTTTTCTTCTTGTACTCCTCCAGCAATCCAGCCCAGTGAAAGATCGCGTCCTGGGTCGCCGCTTCCGGCCTCATCCGCTGCCTTTCAAGAACCCTTGGAATCCGGCTCACGCCGTATGTCCCGGCCAGCAGCAATGCAGTAATTGTGAGAACGAAAACAGCCGCCGCCGCCGAGTATCCTCCGTACAAATCGGGTTGCCGGCGAGAGAGCTTCATTGCTCTCCTGGCTTCAAACAGGGCGAGCGCCCCTCCCAAGGCGAGCCAGTATGTAAATATGAACGATGACGCAACCACCGCGGAAAGAATCACGACTGAAGTGATGGCCGGCCCAAACCGCCTGACCACTATTGGGGTGTCGTCCAGGGGGTCTCCAACCTTGCGCGCGCCGCAATCGCACTCGCGCGCCGTCTCCGTCGTCTCGGAACCACAGCATGGGCACAGCATTAATTGCTCCGAAATTGCTCCGATAGTTCTCTACTGATTCTGCACCGAATAATCCGCCCTCACGAGGGTCTCGGTGGTCTGATTGCTTGCTCTTGACGCTTGAGCCTCAACCGCTGCTTTGTCTGGTTCTCTCATCTCTCTCCAGGTGTGATATATCCTGTGCATAACGGTCCAATGCGACAGCACCGCGAGAACCCAGAGCACCTGCGGCATCTTGTGCAGGAAAGGGTTCGATTGCGGCCCTATCTCCGTGAGAGAACCAATTATCAAAAGGACAACCCGCTCGGGTCTCTCCAGAAAGCCGACCTTACAGGCGATGTCCAAAGACTCCGCGCGGGCGCGAGAGTAACTGATCATGACCGATCCGACAAGAGCGATCCCGGTTAAGGCCACGCTAATCGTCGAATAGCTCGACCCCTGGCTCGCGTAGAATACCATAATGCCGACAAACACCACGATGTCGGAATACCGGTCGATTACCGAATCAAAGAACGCGCCGAACTGAGTGACTCGTCCTCTCAGGCGAGCCACGCGGCCATCCAACATGTCAAACACGTTGGCGAGGATCATCAGCATCCCCGCGAGAAAGAACCGTCCATAGCCGTACAAAAACGCGCATCCGATGTTCATCAAAAGGCCGATGAACGTAAGCGCATTGGGATTGATCCGGCTCCGCGCCAGCGCGCGCACCACCGCGTCGATTACACGCCGGCACCCTGCGCCAATAACTTCGCTGATCATCTCGGCCCCCGCCGTCCGGCCGCCGCGCTAATATTGCAAACGCCGTTGTTGGCTGTCAAGCTAGCGGCGCCACAGGCTCGATTCACCGCTGGAGCCGCCGCCGAATGTTCGGCCGTCCGAGAAAAACAAGGCTCGCAAGACCTCATTCGAACTCGTCCGATTCGTGAATTGTCGTGAGCTTGACGACCTCAAAGCGGCGCTTCCCCGCCGGCGTGCTGATCTCGACCTCTTCGCCTTCCGTCCTGCCCATCAACCCGCGCCCTATCGGCGACACGGTCGAGATTCTTCCCTTGCTCACATCCGCGTCTTCGGCCATCACCAGCTTGTAGGTTACTTCATCGCCGCTGTCACAGTCGTAGAGGACGACGGTGGAGCCGTACGCCGCGCGGTCATGCGGCAACCGGGACACCTCGATCATTGAAAGGTCCCCGAGCCGCTTGCGCAGGGTCCCTATGCGCACTCGCAGATAGTCCTGACGGTTGCGGGCCGATTCGTATTCAGCGTTTTCGGAGAGGTCGCCCATCGCGACGGCTTTCTTCAACTCGCGCGGGATGTCGGTTCTCAACTCGGCTTCAAGCTGGCGCAACTCCGCTTCGATCTTTTGCTTTATCGCTTCAGGCATGTTGAATTTATTGAGCTACGAACTTCCTTTCGGACCTCTAGCCGCGAAAGTCGCTTTTCAGTCCAGTGATCTTAAGCCACGCCGCCGGGCTTCATTATTGATTAAGCCCGGGAGCCGCGGCGGCTCGTAACGCGCCGTCAAGTTTAATCTCTCAGAGCGTAAAGAAACAAGCTCGACCAGTGAGGCCAAGGCCGCGAAAGCGGGAGCCTGGCGAAGCAAGGTAAATTATTGACGCTCATCGGGGTGAATGATTAGAATCATCGCTGGCAGGGCTGACAGTTCCTCCCCATCAGGAATACAGGCGCCTCTACGGATCACAATTGGAAGTTGAGAGGGTGGTTCCAGAAACGAACCTGCTCTCCATTGCTACCCCGGCTATAAGTGCAATATGCAACCAGGCAGAGCAGAAAGGATCAGGATCATTTTCGATGAGCTCGCCCGAGGTACGGACCTGAACCGCTCGCTCTCTTTGATAGCCGATCAAGTTGCAGCCGAGCTTGGCGCCCCTACCTGCAAAATTTGGGTCGTCAAACGTGGCGACATCTGCGATCGTTGCCCGCTGGCCGGCGTTTGTTCAAACCGCCAAATGTGCATGCATTTGGCGGCGGCAAGCGGAGCGGCTATGGACAAGGAATATCCGCGGATTCCCCTGTCGATCTTCAACGCATCGATGATTGCGCGAGGCGGCGCTTCGGATTTCAGCGAAGCGAACTCCGCGGGCGGCAAGCTCTTCGGGTTGCAGCACGGCGCGTACGACGAGCTTCGCGATTGGTACGCGCTATACCCTCTCAGAGGCGCAAGCGGGATCCTTGGACTGATCGGAATCTTCAACCATAGACCCATTGGGCTTGCGGAGTTGCAAGCCCTGTCGCAATTCGCCCCTTCGGCGGTCGCCGTGATAAGAGTGGCGGAATTGAGATCGAGATGCGACGGACTGGCCGCGAGGCTCGAGAAGCAAACCGCCGCGGCGTTGAACTTCAAGAATCAGATATCGGAACGCGACAAGGAAGGTCACAAAGTCGCTGACGCGCAAGACGAGAGGATTGCGCAACTTCAGCTCCAGATCGCGGAAACCGAGGCGGAACGCGATTTCTATAAACACGAGAGCGGGGAGCAAGGGCTGCGAGCCGATAGGATCGAAAGCGACTACCAGGAGCTGCGCCGGCGGGCGGAAGCCTTGATGGCGCTGCAGCAGCAGAGCGGCCACAGGTACTCGGAAATGGTCGCCCAGCTTGAAGCCGAACGGCGCCAGGTGGAAGAAGAGAACGCGAGTCTCAAGGGAAGGCTAGCATCGATCGAGCAGTTGTACCGCGAAGCCAATCTCCTCAGAGAAGAGATGATCGACGACCTCGCCCTGCGCGACAAGAGCATGGAAGAGCTAAGGTCCCAGATCGCCGTCAAGAAGACAGAACTTGTCTCGGCAACCGAGACGCTGCCGGTCCTCGAGAAACGCATCGCCTTCCTCGAAGACGCTAACTCAGGGCTGCGGGATCACGTTACGGCCGTCTCCGAGAGCATGGACGACCTCGAGCGCTCGCTTCGAATCGCGGAGGACGCCCGCGCAAGGCTCGAGCAAATCCGAGTCGGCCTGGAGGAAAGAGCCGGAACGCTCGGTGATGAGCTTAGCCGTCTCCGGCTGGTTAACGGCCGCATAACGGATGAAAACGAACAGCTCGTCGCTCAGGTGGAACGGCTGCAAGCGGAAACAAAAGCTTCGGCCGCAAGCGGCGTGGTGGACATTGAAGAACTTGCACGCCTTTCACAATTGAACGACGAACTCAATGAAGCCCGAGACGCAGCCGAGGCCCGCATCGAGGAACTCGAGCGTGAACGCAAATCTCTGAATGCCTCCAATCGGGAGATGGAAGAGGCCGTCACCAAGTATGAATCGCTTTCACGGCGGCTGGAAGACGCGGCGTTGAAGTTGCGAGACCGCGCAGAGGCTAGCGACCGCGCCCGCTCCGAGCTCGAACAACGCAACAGGGTGCTCGCCGAACAGAATCGAAGGCTCCGGCTGGAGAGTCACAGCCAAGCCAGGTTCCTGGCTAACATGTCTCACGAGTTGCGAACGCCTATGAACGCGATCATCGGGTTCACGTCGCTATTGCTTGAAGACAGAGCTCTTCAGATGGCGGATAGGCACCGCGTGAACCTCGAACGCGTATCCAGAAACGCGCGGGATCTGCTTCAGCTCATCAACAACGTGCTGGATCTCTCCAGAATTGAAGCGGGGCGAATGGATGTTTACTCCGAAGTCGCCGATGTTCGCGACCTGATTGAAAGAGCGATTAACGTCGTTGAGCCGATGAAAGCGGGTCGGCCCATCGAAATCAAGGTCGAATTGCAGGAAGGCGTGCCGGCTATTCACACGGATCGAACGAAACTCCAGCAGATTCTCATGAACCTGCTGTCAAATGCGCTCAAGTTCACGTCCGAAGGCGAGATTCGGATCACCGCCGAACCCGCCGGCCCGAACTTCATACGGCTGTCGGTCATCGATTCTGGCTCGGGGATTCCCGAAGAGGACCTGCCCAGAATATTCGAGGAGTTTTATCAATCAGGTACGGCGCGAACAACTTCGGCCGGCTCGGGACTGGGACTGGCGATCACGCGCCGTCTCGTTCAACTGATCGGAGGAGAGATAACCGTATCTAGCAGCGTCGGCGTTGGCGCCGTTTTCATCGTAACACTGCCGGTGTTCATCGAGGGCCGCGCCGCCTCGGCTCCCGAGGATGAGGTGATGTTGAGCGATCCTCGCCGCACGGCGCTGGTCGTCGACGGAAACCCGGCGTCGCTTTACCTCATGAAAAAGTACTTGAACGAGGCCGGGTATTCGGTGGCGGCTACGGACGATCTGGTTCGGGCTCTCGAGATCGCCAGACTGGCGCGGCCCGCCATCATTACCGTGGACGCCGACATGTCGGAGCGGGCGCTGCGCCTGATCGAGGATTTGGTTGTCGAGACCCGCCGCCGGCCGGGAGATCTCCACCAAAAAAGCACCGTTATCGCAATCTCCTCCGACTCGGCGCTTGAAAAGCGGGCTCTGGACGCGGGCGTTGCATTGTTCCTCAGAAAACCCGTCGAACGCGGGGACTTGAATCAGGCGATAGCCCGAGTCACGGCTCCGGAAGCAAAGCGCGTTCTCGTCGTGGACGACGACCCGGATGCGCTGGATCTAGTGGTTGCGATGCTTGACGGCAACGGCTACGAAATCGAAACCGCCAAGACAGGCGAGGACGCGATCGAGGAAGTCAATCGAGCCAAGCCGGACGCCGTCATTCTGGACATAATGCTTCCCGAGATGGATGGGTTTGAGGTGGTGCACAGGTTGAGCCTCGACCCGAAGCTCGCGGCGATACCAGTGATATTGATGACTGCGCGCGATCTGTCGCGCGACGAGCGGCAGGCTCTTGACTCGGGAGCAGTCCGCTTCATTCAAAAAGGGAATTTCAGCCGCGACGAACTGCTTGCTGAAGTACGACAGGTGATGAACCCAGCGATGGAAAAAACCGCGCCTTCCTTAGGCGACAGACTTCTCTGATTAGCTTGAGCGCCGCGCCCACGGTCCTACTCCAAGCCCGATGGATAGCGAAGACGCTTCGATCGCCGAGCGTGGAGTTTGGCCGTTCTCGGGATGACCAATTCAAATTCCAGGCTCAATCTCAGGCAAATCACGGGTCGGGAAGAGGGATTTATCCCCGCTCCTCCCCACTGATGGTTCACTCAAACTCGCGGCAAGGCGAGGCGCGGGGATAAATCCCTCTTCCCAACCTGTGATGTTTTGATATTTGGAGCACTCCATTATCTCGGCGCTTCCCAAGAGAGCAAACCAAAATGGCCAAACTCCAGCGCGGAGAAGAAGAGATGGAGATGTGAGGCCGTCTCCAGGCATTCACGAGCGCAGGCTATTCGCTCCAGTCTTCGTCCTCTTCTTCGATCGCAATGTCCAACTCGATTGGATCGAGCCCGACAACCTCCAGGGACGCTCCGCAATCCGAACAATCCACGACGTCGCCTTTATCGACGTCTTCATCGACCTGTACATCCGCGTCGCACTCAGGGCAGGTTCCTCTTGGCATTATTTTTATCCCTCCGAATCTTCCAGCCGGCCAGGAAGCCCATCAATGCGAGCGGTGGCGGCTGACTCGCCGAATCTCAAATCCTCTCACGCAATGATGTCACTCTTATCGACTGATTAGGCCGGACGCGGCCGTTTCATTGCCTTTAAGAATCTAATCTGAGAGAGCGGTCATTGCAAGAAGTATCTCTCGTTTAATTACAACTGCAATGCGTCTGAATTTTCTCGGCCCCCGAGGCCACGAATCCCCCCAGCAACACAAGATCTCAGAAGCGGGCTTCGCCGCCTAGGCCCTCCAGAGGAGGGCCTAGAGCTTAGCCATTTTGGGTTGTGCTTTTGGTAGCAAGAAATTGGTTCAAGTTCGCCAATCATCAGAAACTCTCAAGTCGGGAAGGGCGGCTTGCCCCCGCTCCCCAGCCAGTTTGAATGAAGCGAGAGCAGCGGGGGCAAGCCGCCCTTCCCGACCTGAGAGTTTCTGATGATTGAACATAGAAACTGGATATTGCTCTTCCCGAAATGGCCAAAGTCCAGAGGCTGCTTCGCCGCCTGATGCGCGGAAAAGCTCCGCCTTACCGGTGCGCCAGCTTTTCCCGTTCCTTCTCCAGCCGCTGACTTGCAATCACGGCCTCGTCACTTTGCGGGAAGCGCTTCACGATCGCCGAGTAAGCCGATCCGTCATAGACGTATTCTCCGGTCTCTTCATTGTACTTCAGCCTGACTGATAGCCGGCTGTATCGATCGAGTCTCGAATCGTTGACATAGTAGTCGCGCAGCCCGGCGCGCAAAGCCACTGGATTCAATCCCGTCAGCCGCTTGTTTGTCCGCTTGCTGAGGGTCTTCGCGGCTCGATCCGCTTCTTCCCCGAGCACGAGCAACGCCTGCTTCTCGAGCGGCGAGTTCTTGAAGTGCTCTCCCATCATTCGGCAGAGCACTATTCGATCTACTGAATCACTGGTTGACTTGATGAGCTTCAAGAGAGCCGCATCGTCACCGGCGCGGCCTGGAACCACGACCGCCGCCTTGTGGACCCAGCCTCGCGTCCTTTTTGATACAGCCACGCGGCAATAGGGCGAATCGCCGCGGTTCTTTGATTCAATGAGAAACACCTGGCGGTTGAGATGCAGGCGGTGCAGAACTGGGGCGCCCTCATCGGGGCCGCTCCTAAGGGCCGAAAGCCGGTCGTCCACCACGAACGCCTTCAAGAAACGCGGGCGAGCCCCGACCCCGCCAGCCGCCGTCGAAGCGGCGATTGTATGACGCGCGACGGCCCGTGCCGACGTCGGCTCGGAACCGCGGACGGTCAACGGAAGACAGCCGGACAGTAAGACACCAAAGAGAAAAAACACGCGGAACGCATTGTGGTTTCTTGGTACAGATTTGATTAATCTTAGATTACTCGCGATGCTTCTCATCAAACGCTTCCTCCTTTCTCCTCAACCATTGAGACGGAATTCATAGCAAGAGCGATTCGTGTTTCGACTAATTTCTGAAAGCATTCGACGGTGCGCCGGAAACGGTCAGGAAAATGAAATTATCTTCTATGAAGATTAGGCGACCTGTGCTAGAGTAGGCGCGATTCTTACGTTTTAGTATCCAAAGAGGTGACCTCAATGCACAACCACTCGTCGGCGTCTATTCATCATTCGTCGTATCAGCCGGGCGGATATGGCGCGGGTCCGTCAGGCTATCCCCCGTACGGAGCTCCCGGCGGCGGCGCGCCGCTCGCGGGCTTGGGCCCAAGGATTGGAGCCTATCTTATCGACGGCTTCATAGTAGGCATTATCATTGGCATTGGATACTTTCTCGCCATCGTTCTCGCCGTTGGCGGGGCTGCAACCAACACCCGAGAAGGAGGTGATATCGGGGGTCTGGCTGCTATGGGCGTTTTTCTGATACTCGTGCCGGTCGCGTTGATCGTATGGTTTTATAACCAAATCTATCTTGTCGTGAAGAACAACGGGCAGACTATCGGCAAAAAGATGATGAAGATTCGGATCGCCAAGGACGACGGAACCCCGATGGGCTACGGCGACGCGTTTCTGCGAAACTTGGTCGGTTACTGGATCTCGAGCCTGGTTTGCCATCTGGGATTCATTTGGGCGTTGTTCGATCAGCAGCGCCAAGCGTGGCACGATAAGATTTTCAAGACTCGGGTGGTTGCTGCTTGAGCGGCCGTCGCCACGCATAATGGAATCCTCACGAAGAGCGACGCCTTAAGGGTTCAATGCGTGGACGGACATGGCTGCTATGCGAGTCCACCAGAACTTTTGGCGCCAAGACGAAAGATGACTGATACAAACATAAGAAGACCGGCGAGCCTCTCGCTGTGAAGCCAGTTCGTTAGTAAGTCCGAGGCTACCGAATCCAGCCGGCTCAACGGCTCGGATCAGTTTGCAATCTCTAATCAGGATTCAGGATTCAGGATTCAGGATTCAGGATTCAGGATTCAGGATTCAGGATTCAGGA
>JAHFUG010000025.1:11413-29635 GCA_023265195.1 Blastocatellia bacterium
GGATTCAGGAGTTGGGATCCCTGAATCCTAATTCCTGTATCCTGGAATCGACCGTGCCAAGTGTTCGGACTGCGGACTTCCTCGTCAATGGTGTCAAGGTCGAGCTTAAGACTTTAGGAGAAAAAGCGACAGCCGCGACCTTAAAAAACGATATTGCACGTGCTGTTGGGCAAGGAGGCGGTAATGTTCTTATTGATGCGAGGAGCGCTGCGGCAGTGCATCTCGCGGACACAGAAGACAGCGGCGCGCGTGTTCGGTGCTGACCCTAGACTCAAGGTAGTTCGGATTATCGGCAAAAATTTTTACACTACCATACCCCGCCAGGGCCGCTAGTCTAGGACTTAAGTCATGTCTCACACGGTAGAGGTTTGCGCTAAATACAACGGAACTCTGGAAGAACTAAAAGCTGATGTAGAAAGAATACTTGGTATGCGATTTCCGCGGTATGAATGCCCTACCGATTCTCTCCGGGCTTATTATGGCAAGTTGCTGACGATAGATGTCCAGTTATCCATCAACTACCTGGAGAAGCAACCGTCGTCCCATTCAATATCGTGTTTCCCTACAAAGACCGCAATGGAAGTCTCATTTGATGGAGCCCAGGCTATCGGCGGCCACAACCGCGCTGGGGTTGGCGCCTAACACTCGGCTCCGTTTCCCAGGGTAGCTGAGCAGCCTACCCTGGGCTGGAGGCCACAACCCCTGTCGGGGTCCGAAACAATGAGAGGAATCAAGACAGGGAGTAATTTCGTTGCTTGTCCCGATTCTGTAATGCCGGAATTACGTCCGGCTTTCAGTTTGAACGAGTCTGGAGCAGACACGTTGAAGCCGCCTTGCATCAGGCAGCGCGATGAAGAACGTTTGCGCATTACTGAAGGGTAAAGTTGAACGTGATCGACCCAATAACTTGAACCGCGACTCCATTCAGCATTGTCGGTTTCCACTTCCAGCCACGCGCCGCATTTTCGGCCGCCTCTTTAAGCAAGGCGTGTCCCGAAAGCGCACGTGCGGAGATCACATTTCCAAGTTCATTGACTACTATTTCGACACTCACGGCCCCGTACACGTGAGTAAGCTTCGCCAAGGGTGGATATGGCGGCTCCACCCGTTTGATCGCCTGGCCTTGCAGCGGGCCCGTGGAAACTCGCAGCGGCCGATTTGTAGCAACCGCCTCTTCGACCCTGGGTTTGGCAGCAGGTCTCGGCGTTGGCGCTGGATCGACGTCGCCAACTGGCTGAACGCCATAAGGTATTCCGTCAGGAACCCCAGGTGCTCCGGACCCAGTTCCGCCGCGGCCTCGACCTGTTTCAAGTCCAATGTCGACGTGGAGTACATCAGGGACGTCAAGCTGACGTTGAATGCCGATAGGCGGGTTCCTTGGAGGATTCGTCCACGGCGACGTCACCGACGGACGCGAGTCTCTAGCCTTATGCGGGGCTTCGCCCCCGCGCCGAACCGGGGGTGGTGGAGTGACCAGCTTACATATCAATTCAAACTGTCCATCCAACTTCGCATCGTAGGCCAGCACCCCACCGGCCACGATCCCAGAGAGAGCCAACACCCATACCATCGCGGTGATCAAAAAGTAACGCCATCTTCGATCTTTTCTTTTTCGCTCGGCCGATTCAACCAGTTGTTCAAACATATAACCCTCCTATCTAACATTCTTCGCAAAGAGGTCCCCGGGCCGGTCAATGTATCGTGACGCGGCTACGCCTCAACCAAGCGGCTCTCTTCTACGATTCATTGACCGGCTAAAATCAACTGACAAGCGAGGTGACTGGATACGCCGGATTAGACACCGGCTTGGTTGATAAGTTCCCGGCTACTGCAGGCGCGTTTCCCCATCAACGGCTCCGCCGCCAGATGTGAAAGCCTTCCGAAGAGGGGCAGTCCCCAGCCTTCCGTCTTTCGCTCAATGCAACCATTACTGGATCGGCGCAAGTTGCCATGCAGGAAAGCCGCTGATTTGCGCTGACTCTGTAGCGCTGATCAGCGGACCTATGTCAGGGAGATCAGCGGTTAATCCTGAAGCTCACTCAGCGAGACTCTCGGCGCGGCAACGTTCAATAATTTCCGCCGGCTACTACTACGTGGTTGATCAAGCGCCGTTTGCGCCGTTTAGTGGCGTTCCCTCAATGAATTGGGAGATGATTATGTGCCGCCTCTCCGATGAGCGAGGCGGCAAGGCCCGAACTTCAGTTGTTTCTTTCGGTGAGTCTCGGAAGATTATGTGTAACAAAACCGTTCCAGGCGCCACTTATGTGGTGAGGAAAGCAATTCACTCAAACCACAAGTGGACTTGCGAGAAAGGAGCGAATATGGGGCGCAAAGCAAACGATGAGACAGTGTCAAATAAAGAACGTGAAGACGATAGTGTTACCAGAGACGGATCCCTCGACCGAACACGGGATTTCAAGCCGGCAAGCAATGATGATCGACAACAACACATGCGAGATGGTTCCCTGGACCGCCGCAGGGAAATAACGGTTAAAAAACTTGTGAACAAACCGATCAGCAACACTCGTGACGGCTCGCTCGACCGGACGCGGACGGCGCCGCCCGCGAAGGTTGAGTCGAAAGCCCTTGATCGAGTAAGGAGCGGCTCACTCGATGACACGAGGGGGGCTCCTGGAAACACCTTGGCAGGCTCGCTCGACGGAGTGAAAGGGGCTCCCGAAACATTCCGAGACGGCTCCCTCGATTCAACGAGGGCCGCGGAGCCAAAAAAGACAAACAAGAAAATACGGCGTGTCGCTTGAGACGATTCAGTGATGCGAGGCGGAAGGCTTTGTCTCCGGCAGGCCGTCGGAGTACGGAGTACGGAGTACGGAGTACGGAGTACGGAGTACGGAGTACGGAGTTCGGAGTTCGGAGTTCGGAGTTCGGAGTTCGGAGTTTGGAGTTTGGAATTCGGAGTTCGGAGTTCGGAGTTCGGAGTTCGGAGTTCGGAGTTCGGAGTTTGGAGTTTGGAGTTTGGAGTTCGGAGTTCGGAGTTCGGAGTTTGGAGTTTGGAGTTCGGAGTTCGGAGTTCGAAGTTCGGAGTTCAGCCTTTAGGCTGCGGCGCGCTGAAGAGCGAACTCTAAATGAGATGGCTGTTGGGACATTTCCCGCCGAGCGCAACCGGGCGGTTGATCCAGCTTTTGCTGTCTAAATTGGATAGTCTCTTTGAAGCTTCTGTAGCGGGATAGCTGCTACGCATTGCTAGCTTAGCTACTTGCTTAGCTACTAGTTTAGTTAGTTACGTTAGTGCAACTGCGCCGCCCTTATCGTGAAAGACACGGTCGTGAGAATGTCGCCTCGCTGGAATTGAGTCCACACGCGGTAAATCCCCGGGCGGGGCAACAGCGCCTCGAAAGTTACGTCTGGTCCGCCCTTGAGTTTGCCGCGGTCAACGTCTTCAGGCACGGTTTCAGCCGGATGAGAGTGAACGTACTCGGTCTGGTCTTCACTGAGAATCAGCGTATGGCCCCAAGCGCCAAGGTAGGGCTGTAGATTAGTCACCGGCGCGCTGCTCTTTTCATCGGTCAGCCGATACTTGAGAGTCAGCGGCTTGCCTGCGATCGGTTCCGCCGGATCTAGTTTCAAATCCATCTTCATGCCATCGGCTGTTTTACTCAATACGGAGTCAGGCGTCAGGTGTGGGACGTTTGCGAATAGATCGCTCCGGTATCCCGCCGTCGCGATGTCGCGCTGAAGAACTTGAGGCGCGCCTTCGACTGGATAAATGTCACAGTACAACTTGTAGTGGCCGGGCTTGGGCAGCACGGTTTCTATCGTAAAGCCGCCGTCGGACTCCAAGGCCGGATGAATGTGTTGAAACTGCGTTAAGTCCTGACTCACGACGAAGAGATGAAATAGCTTGTCGTGCATGATGGCGAACTGGTTAACCTGCCGGCCGGTCCTTGGATCCGAGACGACGAACCGAAACTTCACGGGTTCGTTAGGCTTCACGGCGGCGGGCGTTGCCTGAACCCTTAGATCAAATTCTTCGATGACGCCTGGATTGACGCCCACCAGAGTCATTCCGCACTTGGGGCATTTTCCCGGCGCCGTAACGCGAATCTCGGGATGCATCGCGCAGGTATAGGCCTCCGCCGGTGACGCCTCTTTCTTCGGCGGCGCCTGCACCACGAGTTTCATATTGCATTTGGGGCAATTCCCCGGCGTTGAAGACTGCACTTCCGGGTGCATGGAACAAACATATACCGTCGATTCCTGAGAGCCCGCCGCCGCCCGTATCGCGAAGCACGGCGCGATCATCGTGAGCGCGAGAAAAAGAATCACAACTCGGAGCATGCTGGTTACCCCTTTCGATTTAAGCGGAAGACAAATCATAGCTGGAACAATGTAGTCCATTCGCGAATTGGCGTTCACCGCTGAGGCGCGGAGAACGCAGAGACGGCGCAGAGACCTGACGCCTCTCTGTGCGCCTCCGCGGTGAATCCAACATTCGACGCCTCAAAGCTCTCGTTTACCAACCTATCTCGGCTCTATTATATCGACCCGTTCGATTCGATCTCCCCGCGCGATCCGGTTGACTACGTCCATACCCCCAACCACCTGGCCAAACACCGTGTAACCGCCGTCGAGATGAGGCTGCGGAGAATGCGTTATGAAAAACTGGCTCCCGCCCGTGTCCTTTCCCGAAAGCGCCATGCCGACCGCGCCCGTTCCATACTGATGGAGATTGATCTCGCACCTTATCTGATAGCCGGGCCCTCCCTCGCCGTCACCGCGAGGATCGCCGCCCTGAATCACGAAGTTCGGCACGACTCGGTTGAAGGCGATTCCATTGTAGAAGCCTTTTCGAGATAACTGGATGAAGTTGTCTACGGTCATCGGCGCGTCGGCGGCGAACAGCTCGATTTTTATATCGCCCTTTCGAGTGTGTACAACGGCGAAGGGATTGGTATCGCCCATCATCAGACCGGCCATGCGCTTCCAGTAAACCTTATCGTGGCCCGTCTCGACCTTGCCAACCGGGGTCTTGGCGAGGTTCAGATCGCCGGCGTTCTTTTTCAATAACTCGAAAGCTTTCTGCCTCACGATGTAATCGCTATCCTTGGCCGTTTCCGAAAGAGCCTGCAGGTTCAAAGGGTGCTTGAGCTTGTCGGCGGCTTCAATAATGGCGATTCGCGCGTCGTTGCTCTTATCGGCGCGAGCGGCTTTGTAAGCCTCTTCCAGGGCTTGCCCGACAAGGTCGCTTGAATCGCCGATCCCGGCCAGCACCGTCGCGGAAGCCGCGCGAATCGCCACGTCGTCCGCCTTCAACTGGCTGAGCGCGATATCGCGCAATCCCTCGACGCCGCATGCGGCCATCGCGTTCAGTATGGCGGACACGGCCCGCGCGTCTGGCTTGCCGTATGGGTCGCCGGACAGGAGATCCTTGAGCAGCGTCTTCGCCCGTGGTGTCTTCACCTGTCCGAGCCCTCGCGCAAACGCCGCCATTGAACGCCAATCATCCCGGGAAAACAAAGGACCCGCCGGCAGGTCAAAGAAAACGGTCTCGCCGAAAGCCGCCACGGCAGTCTCGACCTCGGGGTTTGGGCTCGTTTTTCCATCCGCCGCGCGTAGCGCCTTCAAGAACGGGACCGCCCGTTGATCCTTTGTGTTCCCAAGCGCGGTGGCGATGAGAAGCAACAGGTTCTGTTGGGGCGGAACACCGGCTTTGCTTCGATCGAACGCCTTGTATTCCTTCAACAACCGCCCGCCGAGATCGATCAGGGCCTCCGGCGCTCTTGCATCGCCGATGGCTCCGAGAGCCGTCACGGCGTTGGCGACAACTCTCTCGTCGCCGTCGCGGAGCAATATCTTCAACGGTTCGACGGCGGTCTTATCTTTGGCCGCACCCAACGCCCGAGCCGCCGACGCCCGCGCCAGAGGCTCTTTATCAGAGAGCGAACTTATCAACCTTGGAGTTGTGGAAGAAATCCCATCCCTGATGCGAGCCAGAACATTCGCGGCTTGCCATCGCGCCTCAGCATCAGTCGAGTCTAGCTGTCTTGCTATCAAACCAACGGTTGATTGCTGTTTGAGTCTAAGAAGCGCGGTCAAGATCAGCGAGACATTCAGTCCAGCGTCGCTGGGAATTGTTGAAGCAGGATCCGGGAGCAGCTTAGCGGCGGTGTGGGCGAGCACGTCCAGACCGTAGGCGCCCAGCGCCTCGCTTGACTGCTTATTCGAGCCGATCTTGCCTAAGGCTTCAACGGCGCGGGCCTTGACGTCGCGCGTCTCTTTCTCGTCTTCGATGCGCTCGAGCAACGCGGAAACCGCTTGATGGCTTTCAATCTCTCCCAGTGAAAACGCGGCCAGAGCCCTGTTTTCCGGCAAGTGGCTGCCTTTCATGACCTCGATGAGCGGGCTGACGCCGGACGGACTCCCGATGCGGCCGAGAGCGATGATGGCATGCTTGACTACGCCTCCGTGAGACAGTCCAAGCATTTCGATCAACTCCGCGTTGGCGACGCGCTCGTCTTCGAACTGAACTATCTTCGGATAAAGAATGCGCTGGGTATGGTCACGCTTGAGGTGCGGTTTCGGCCGCGAGACGGCGGCGGGTCTCGCTTGTCCAAACGAAGCAGATGGCGCAATCAACATCGCCGCGGTGGCGTATGTTTGGAGAGTGAGTCTGAGTTCCCAATGCCTCTTCATCGGAGGTGCTTCTCCACACAACCAAGAGTCTTTATTAAGCTTACTTCCCGGTTTAAACGTGCGCGTGAAAACTCAATGTACGGGCGGCCCTCGGTGGCCGCCCCTCTTGATGCGCCGCGAACTTCAGTCTGTAGCGCTGTAGCCGCCATAGAATTTCAACGTTGAGCGCCGTATGGACCAGATAGACTAAAGTCCGCGGCGCGCCGCTAGTCTTCAGGTTGACCTGAAAGTGTGAAGCTATCGTTCCCCGCCTTCTTGTTCTTCAGCCTGCTTCTCAACTTGAACGAGATTATCGTAGAAGGTAGCGCCTGCCCCGATATCGGTCAATTCCTGAGAGCAGGTGACGTTGACATTCTTTCCGTCCGGACTGAGCTTGTTCCACCATGTCGACGGAGCGAACGCGACGCCCGGCTTGACTCGATCCGAAATCCTCGCGATCAGAATGCATTCACCACGCGCGTTCCAGACTCTGACCGCATCCCCGTCTTCGACGCTCCTGGAAAGCGCGTCTTCCCGGTTCAACTCTATGGTAGGCGTTCGCTCGGCCTTTAAGAACGATGGCAGATGCGAAAACGACGAATTGAGAAACGTAGTCGCTTTGGCGCTGATGAGCTGAATCGGGAACATGGCGGCAAGCTCGGGCGCGCTGTCGGGAGATTCGCGTGGAGCAACATAATCCGGCAAAGGGTCCATCCCGTCGCGCGCCATCCGCTCGGAGTAAAACTCGCACTTGCCGGAAGGCGTTTCAAAACCGCCGTCCGAAAATGGCGCATATTTGTCCGGCAGGCGCAATCTGGCCCATCCGTCTCGCTTGAGCTTCTCGAGCGTGATATCCGAAAGGAATGCATGATTAGACGACAACGCTTGGCGAATCAGGTCTTCATCCGTGTCATCGAAACAGGCGTCATCGAATCCCATTCGCTTGGCGAGAAGACTGAACACTTCCCAATTCGGCTTTGCTTCGCCCAGAGGCGCGACGGCCGGCTCGTTGTACACAAGATAATAGTGCCCGTACGGTCTTACCGCGTCGCGATGCTCGAGTTGCGTCGTAGCGGGCAAGAGAATATCCGCATAGTCGGCCGTGTCGGTCTGAAACTGCTCGTGGACGACCGTGAAGAGATCGCTACGCTTGAGGCCTTGGATTACCTTCGCCTGGTCCGGAGCAATCGCAGCGGGGTTTGAATTGTAAACGTACATGGCGCGAACGGGCGGCGTGGCCTCGAGCAACGCTTCTCCCAGCCGGGTCATATTCACGGTTCGCGGGGCGCCTCTTATCAAATCAGGCATCTGAAGCGCGGTTTCGTTGAGCTTGAACATCCCGCCGGTCGACAATAACAACCCGCCCGCGGGATCGCGCCAGGAACCGGTGACGGCGGGGAGACACGATATCGCGCGAACCGCCATCCCTCCGCCGGCGTGGCGCTGAAGCCCGTAGTTGACGCGTATCACGGCAGGCCGAGTATTAGCGTACTCTCGCGCGAATCCGATGACCTCCGCTTCAGTGACGCCGCAAATGGAGGCGGCTCTGGACGGCGGATACTCGGCCGCACGGTTTCGCAATTCATCGAATCCGACGGTGTGCTTTTCGATGTAATCGCCGTCGTGAAGCCCTTCGCCGGCGATTACGTTTATCACCGCCAGCGCGAAGGCGGCGTCGGTTCCTGGTTTGAGCTGAATGAACTGATGGCAGTGATCGAGAGTTCGATTGCGGTAAGGATCTATGCCGATCAGCCGCGATCCGTTTTCGAGCGCCGCTTTGATCTCCGGCCAGAGGTGAATGTTGGACGCGAGAATGTTGGTTCCCCAAAGAACGATCAGCCGCGCTTCGTGA
This sequence comes from Blastocatellia bacterium, assembly GCA_023265195.1. GTDB lineage: Bacteria > Acidobacteriota > Blastocatellia > UBA7656 > UBA7656 > QHVH01. Next base: position 19,899 of record JAHFUG010000025.1, read on the forward strand.
AAATTCTCCATGTCCGTGCCGATCCTGCCGCCCACCGTGTAAGTCAGCGCTTCGTTGCCGGTCGTTGAACAAATGGTTCGTGCAAGCAGGCTCGCGCCGAGCCTGTGAAAGAACCGGCGATCCATGCTCGCTCCGTTGACGACTCCCAACGTTCCGCCGTAACTGTATGGCAGGATCGCCTCGGGACCGTCCTCCGAGCGCGCTATCTCGCCGAACTTCGCGGCGATGGAGTCAAGCGCCTCATCCCAGGTTATTCTCTCGAACCGGCCTTCTCCTTTTTCGCCGGCTCGGCGCATTGGGTACAGAAGCCTATCGGGGCTGTAGACTCGTTCGAGGTAGCGGCTCACCTTGGTGCAAAGGAATCCGCGAGTTGTTGGATGATCGGGATCTCCCGAGACGCGAACGGCGCGGCCGTCTTCTACTTCGACAAGCATAGCGCAAGTATCGGGACAATCGTGTGGACATGCAGCGTGTACGAGGCTCTTAGTCACCGCGGTCTCTCCTTGATCGAACGGGCGCGCATTGAGCATACAGATGCGAAAAGAGGATGATCAAGCCGGAGCGGAGGAAAGGTGAGGAGTGCGAGATGCGGGATAACCCTTCCATCGAGCAGAACTCCTCCGGCGTCGGTCTGGGCCGGGCGCTCATGTCAAACGTTAGGGTGCGTCACGAAGTCAAATGAAGGGCTGTGTTGACTGGTCTTGTTTTTCCAGGCCACCAGGCCAAGGAGGTTTTTCGCAGAGATGCAAAGGAGAACTTGCCGAAGAACGAAATTCCAGGGCTTGCTAAACGCAGCATAGCGCGGAGGAAGAATTCAACGGCAAGCCCTGATTACGTCACCACCCGGATTGACTTAATTAACCGCTGAGCGCTGTATATAAACTCTCACCGGACCGTCTCATTGAGAGTTAGCCCATCTCAAGGAAAAACCTTCACGAACAATCCAGGAGTAGAATAAATGCACAAGAAGCTCTTCTTTAGTGTTATTCCGTCGGCGATCGTTCTCTCGTCGGCGAGCGCCAAGGCGCAGGCTCAAGCTCAAGCTCAACACAGCGCGCCAAAGGTGGATATTGGCGGGCAGGTCTCCATCATTCGATTTCGTGATCTGACGTAACCGGCCTCGGATACGGTCGTCTCCTTCCCTTTCCCAATTCCCCCACACGGCAGTGTGGGGATGGTTCAAGCTCAGCCTACACACAACACGACAAGGCGCGCCTTGTCGTGTAGGTTGGGTATGAACGATCCACCAACAGAGCGTTGGTGGGATTCGGGGAAGGGTTATTACGAGCGATCAACGCAGCCTTCTGTTCGCGGATCCACGCGGATCGGCGAGAGAGCCTGAAAGAGACCCGAACTCGATCGCCTATCACGCGCTCAACGGGTTTGCATAAGCGCCGAAGGGCATTGAGGTGCCCGCCCCGCTGTTATAACATGCCGCGCAAAGGAGTACCGCCATGCGATTGAAAATCAGGCTCGGTATGTTTCTAGCCTTTTGGTCCGCATTAATCGCGCCTTTCAACGGCGTCATATCCGCGCCGCAACAACGGCCGCAACAGCCTCAAACACCAGAGGCATTCGTCGCACGGGTAAGACAACAGCTCGATCTCAACGATGATCAAACAGCGGAGTTTAGAAAAATACTGGCCAAGCGAATGCAGAAGATCACCGAGTTGAGAAACCGGTCTCGAAACCAGCCCTATTCGCCTCTGCTTCAGGCCGAAGTCGAGGCCGAGCAAACCGCGATGAAGGAGGATCTCACGACGTTCTTGAGCAAAGATCAGAAGGACAAGCTGGTGACGGCCGACTTGCGGCCGGTTCCGCCTCCGCCTCCGTTCATTCCGATTGAGATAACGCCTCGAACGATCACGGTTCAACTAACCGCCGGCGCGGCTCTGCCTGCCGTTGCCCAGGCGAACAAACGGCCTGTCCGGCTCACCGAGGATCAGAGAATACTTCATCTATTGAATCGAGCGACGTTCGGGACACGGCCCGGCGATTTTGAAAGAGCCAGGCAAATTGGCTTCGCCGGATTTCTGGAGGAGCAGCTTCATCCCGAATCCATTGACGATTCGGAAGTAGAAAAACGGCTGGCGGCGCTTCCCACTCAGCGGCTGTCTTCGGCCGAGCTTTACAATTTCTATCCGCCTGGACCCGTGTTAGAACAACGAATGAAGGAGAAGAACCCTCAGCCGGTGTTCGGTCGCCCGCAACAGATGATCGTCGAGATGGTTCAGCAGAAGTTGGTTCGGGCCGTCTCCAGCAACCGTCAGTTGCAAGAGGTCATGACCGATTTCTGGTTCAACCACTTCAACGTATTCGCGAATAAGGAAGCAGACCAGTGGCTCCTGACAAGCTACGAACGCGACGTGATTCGTCCCCGAGCCCTAGGAAAGTTCAGCGATCTGCTTCTCGCGGTAGCCGAGAGCCCGGCTATGCTGTTCTATCTCGACAACTGGCTCTCTTCAGCGCCCGAGTCCAGACCACCCGGACCGCCGCCGCTGCCACGCCCGCCGGGTCAGCCCCAGCAGCCGCTTCCGCCCCGGCCTGCTCCAGCGCAAGACCTGAAACCCGCCGGCTCCGGAGAGATCAATGCGGCGATGACCGGCCAAGGCTCGAATTCAAAGCCGGATAACCAGAAGCCGGAAGCGCCAAAGCCGCCCCAGCAGCCTCCCGCGCGGCGGCCGGGGATCAACGAGAACTTCGCGCGTGAACTCATGGAACTGCACTCGATGGGAGTGGACGGCGGTTACACGCAAAAGGACGTTCAGGAACTCGCAAGATGCCTGACCGGCTGGACCATAGACCGCCCATTCCAGGGAGGCCCGTTCGTATTTCGCGCGTGGGCTCACGACACGGGCGCCAAGATGTTGCTTGGCTCCGCCATACCTGCAGGCGGCGGAATCAGCGACGGCTATCGCGCGATCGAAATACTGTCTCGCCATCCGTCGACCGCCCGGTTCATCTCCAGGAAACTCTGCCAGCGCTTTGTTTCGGACAATCCACCGGACGCATTGATTGAACGCGTCGCTCGCGTGTTCGCCAGAACGGACGGCGATATGCGAGAGGTGCTGCGTACGGTCTTCAATTCTCCCGAGTTCAACTCCGCGGCGGCGTTCAGATCCAAGGTGAAGTCGCCGCTGGAGCTTGCGGCGTCCGCGATCCGCGCCGTCGATGGCGACACTAACGGCGCGCCCGCGCTTCACGAATGGCTGCGGAGAATGGGTGAACCACTTTATCAGCATCAGGCTCCCACCGGTTACGGCGAGGACTCTTCGCGCTGGGTCAATTCGGGCGCCTTTCTCACGCGGTTGAATTTCGCGGTCGCGTTGGCGAGCAATCAGATCCCGGGAACCAGGTTCGATCAAGAGCGGCTTGGTTCAGCGGCCGGAACCGATATGCCGGAGGCCGCGGTGAACCGCCTGGCGGCTATGATCGTGCATACCGAGCTTTCGCAAGAAAGCAGAAACGCGGTTCGTGTGGGATTAGCTGAAGGAAGCAAAGACGGCGAACATCAGGCCGTTCCCGTTGCGGACAGAAGCAGCCAGATTCCGGGGCGGATGGATTTGCTGCAAACGACGGGCAAGGCCGCTAACGCCAGGCTTGCGCAGTTGATTGGACTCTTGATCGGAACCGCGGAATTTCAGCGGCGCTGAAGGCGAATGACCGGCCATACTACCAGTTCACGAATTGGACGGTTTGAGTTATATCATTGAATCAGTTGGTGCTCATTTAGTTCCAGTGGCTTGTCGCAGGGTTCAACGGTATGGATGGCTTCATCGGCACCGACATAAATGCCATGCGGCTTGGACCTATCAGAGCGATTACCGCCGCAGTTACAATGGCAGGCGAACTAGCGAACTTACAGAGTTTTGGCGTTCCTCGCAATCGTCGCGAGAAGGAGCAGAAGGAGTGAATCTCCGAAATGGATGGGGATCGAACTCGCATCCGACGATCGAGTTATTTGTTCAGAATGAGTTTGAGTGATCAAGCGACGCGCTTCCTTCGGTTCGCTGCCGAGGCCTTGATCAAAGACCCTCCTAGATCATCAACCAAAGAGTATTCAGGTGATGAGTACGGCCCTAACACTCGGTTTTGGGTTGATAGCGGAGAGGCTATTCTGAAGGACGCGCTGTGGCATGATCGCATAAAGGAAGATATGGAGACACGGGGAGTAGTTTCATTTCCAACCATAATGCGGATTCTCGCAGATATCGGTCACAGATACCTGCTGGGCATTGGCTTCAAGGGCTAATGCGATGGTCCGATCGGGATGAAAGCTATGGAAAAGGCAAATGAATATGCAGTAGAGTCGCTCAAGCAGATAATCACGCTTGCCAGCGCAATTCTGGCGCTAACGACCACCTTTCTTAAGGATGTTTTAGGAGATGGGCGGCAGCAGGCCACTTGCAAATGGCTTGTTCCAGTGGGCTGGATACTCTTGCTAGTAAGCATACCGAGTTCTTGGTCGGCAATAGTTAAAGCCGCTGATGAGATTGGGAGTAACGCGGATGCCGGGAAAACATACGTGTTCAAGTCGAATAAAGGAACGCCTAAGCACGTGTTCTACACTTTGTTCTCTTGGTTCCTTCCGAGTATTCCCGCAACGGAGCAGAACTCTTTGCGGAAACTTGCAGCTTCTGCCCAGAACTATTTCCTTTTGGGGCTTTTCTCCCTTGGCTTGTTCGCTGGTTTGAACCCGAGTGTGAGGGGTTCCTGACTGATCAGCGGCATCTAACTTGTGAAACACTTCACTGCGCGTTGACCAGTAGCGGTGTGTTATGCATTAGCTCCGCTTAGCCACAAGCGATTTGGCCATGTTCGTTCAGCCCCGATTGTCATACCTATTCCTTGAGGAAATATGTTCCCGTTTTTTTGGTTTAGGTTGTTCCACGTCCGGACCACGAGGATCCTAAACACGGAACAACGGCTAAATCCGGTCGATATGCTCGGTGCATTCCTCTACATAATCGAGATCGACCTCGAAGCCAAGTCCCGGCCCGCTGGGCACGTCGACCGTCCCGTCTTTTCCTACAACCACTGAAGGGCTAATGATGTCCCTTGCGAAGTAACGGGAGCTGGCTGAGATGTCGCCCGGGAGAGTGAAACCCGGCAGACTAGCAAGGGCGATGTTGTGCGCGCGGCCGATGCCCGACTCCAGCATCCCGCCGCACCAGACCGGCACGCCCCTGGACTGGCAGAGGTCATGAATCGCGAGCGCGGCGGTGTAGCCGCTTACTCTTCCGATCTTCACGTTGATTATCCGGCAACTGCCCAGGCGAAGCGCGTGCTCGGCGCGCCTCACGCCGGTTATGCTCTCGTCGAGGCACAACGCGGTTTCAATCCTGGACTGGAGATCCGCATGATCAAGAAGATCGTCGTGATCCAGCGGTTGCTCGATCATAAGCAGGTTGAATTGGTCGAGCTGTTTCAGATGCTCGAGATCGCCGATGCTGTAAGCGCTGTTCGCGTCAACCGACAAAAGAATGCCGGGATGCCTCCGCCGGACCGCCGCAACCACGCCGATGTCCCAGCCCGGTTTTATCTTCAGCTTGATCCGCTGATATCCAAGATCGAGATGGCGATCGACTCGTTCCAGCAACGAGTCTATATCACGTTGAATGCCAAGGCTGACTCCAACCGGAATCTTCGCCCTCGTTCCACCCACGAGGGTCGAGAGCGAAATCCCTTTGACGACCGATAGCAGATGCATGAAAGCGAGTTCCACGCCCGCCTTCGCCATGTTGTGTCCCTTGAATCGGGATAGCCTTGAAGACAGATCAGCCAGGCCCGCGAGCGGAGCGGAGATGACCAGCGGCGCAAGGTGGTCCTTGATTATGCTTCGGGCCGTGCCAACGGTTTCGTAGCTATAAAGCGGCATCTCGGACGCCACGACTTCGCCCCAGCCTCGCACGCCGCCCGAGTCCAGCCCTACCAGGAATACGGTTCGCACACTGGTTACGCCGAAGCTGGTTTCGAACGGCTCGACCAGCGGCATCTTGAGCAGCCGGATCTCCACTCGCTCTATCCGAAGCGGCTCGTTCAAAACAGAAAGCTGGTTGAGGCTGTTGATTTGGCCGTCCGCCATTGTGGCGAGAAAATATCACACCGGATGGGCGGTTACAAGGCTGCAACATTCATTGCAGGAACTGTTGGTCTGAGGTACGATGCGGCACTGACTGTTGCACGCCTGAACTCGCGGCGGCGATGGGCCACAGAGCACTGCCTTGACAAGCATGTTCGCCGGGTGTATCAAGCGCATTGAAGCGATAGTGAGAGTCATGTACGCGGCGGCTTTCGGAAAAATCCGGATCATCGGGCCACTCCACTCGCGAACGTGCGGGAGGCGGCTGTTGTAGGGCGGATTTATGAACAACCCGGACCAGTCCGAATCGGCGGTGGTTATCAGAGACATCTCGACGATGGACGAATTGAAGTCCGTCGAGGCGCTCCAGAAAGAAGTTTGGGGAGGCGGTGACCTCGACGTCGTGCCCCTCACTCAACTAGTCGCGATCCGAGAAACGGGCGGCGTTTTGGTTGGTGCTTTCGACGGCGATAAGATGGCCGGCTTTGTGTTTGGGTTTGTGGGTTATGAGGAGCAGCGCCGATCAATTCCGCTCAAACCGTCGATTGAAATCGCGCCAGGGCCGTTCAGCCTGAACAATCGGACGGACGTCCAACCGGTTATTCACTCTCACATGCTTGCGGTGAAGCGGGAGTATAGGAACCTCGACCTGGGCTACAGGCTGAAACTTGCTCAGCGGGACCGGGCGCTCGCCGCGGGCTTTAGCGTAATGACGTGGACGTTCGATCCGTTGCAATGCATCAACGCCCATCTCAACTTCCAAAAGCTGGGCGTGGTCTCGGATGCGTACAAGATTGATTTCTATGGCGCGGAAACGTCGAGCTTCCTTCACCAGGATGGAACCGACCGGCTTTGGGTGACGTGGCTTCTGTCCAGCCCGAGGGTCAAGGCGAAGTTGGATGAAGGCAAGATCGAACGGCGAGACCCGGCGGATCGCGCCAGTTTGATTTCGGTTGGCGAAGGAAACACCCCGGTCAAATCCGCCTTTCCCTCAGACAGGCCGCCCTCACTGGCGATCGAGATACCGGGAAATATTACTGAGATTAGAGAACGAGAGCCCGAGTTATCGAGCGCCTGGCGCGAGGCGACTCGCGAAGCGTTCACCAAAGCGCTGGCGCTCGGCTACATCGTCTCGGATTTTCACCGATTAAACCGAGGCGAGGGCTGGCTCGGCTTTTACGTGCTCACGCCCAGCGAGTTGTTCGTGGCGAAAGTTTCATAGCCACAAAAAGGCTCAGAAGCCACGGAGATGAGAAGATAGACAACCATATCCCACGGTTCTTTCTTGTGATCTTGTGCATCTTTGTGGCTGATGATTTATTTCCGCCGAGCGCCACCAGGAGATCGCGGAAGCCACATTTAGTGCAAAGAACATCAAGATAACGGAGATTAGCTATGCGCAAACTACACTCGAGAATGCCGGCCACGTTCTGTCTGGTCCTGACATTGTTGCTTTCGGCCGCCGCGCAGGAAAAACCCGGCCGGCTCTCCGCGATGGACATATTCAACCTGGAGGTCGCCGGCGATCCGCGAATTTCTCCGGATGGCAAGAAGATTGTCTACAGGCGCTCGTTCAGCGACGTCATGACGGACAGGCGATGCTCGAACCTGTGGATCATAAACTTTGACGGAACGGACAACCGGGCGTTGACCTATGGAAACTTCAGCGACTCATCGCCGCGCTGGTCGCCGGACGGGACGCGCATCATTTATCTGAGCGACCGCGACGGCGCCCCGCAGGTGTACTGCCGTTGGATGGACACCGGCCAGACCGCGAAGCTGACGAACCTTCAGACGCCGCCGGCCGGCATTGCATGGTCGCCCGACGGCAAGAGCATCGCATTCACGGCTTTCGTTCCCGGGCCTGCGCCTCAGATCGGCCAGATTCCTTCGGCTCCGCCCGGAGCGAAGTGGTCCGATCCGGCCGTCGTGATCGACAAGCTGGTCTATCGCTTCAACGGTCTCGGTTATCTAAAGCCGGGCTACACTCACATCTTCGTGCTTCCCGCCGAAGGGGGAACGCCGCGGCAAGTATCAAGCGGAAACTTCCAACACGGCGGAGCGCTGTTTCGCGGGAGCGAAATCACCTGGACGCCAGACGGCAAGTATCTCCTGTGCTCCGCGAACCGAAGACCGGACTACGAGTACGAGCCGCTGGACACCGAGGTCTACGAGTTTTCGATTGACGGCGGGGCGGTTCGCGCTTTGACGAATCGCCGGGGACCGGATGACTCGCCCGCGCTGTCTCCCGACGGAAAGTACATTGCCTACGTCGGGTTTGACGACGCGTATCAAGGTTATCAAGTCACGCGCCTCTACGTAATGAATCGCGACGGCGGCGGTTCGCGAGTGATCTCATCGAGTCTCGACCGCGACGTGGGAGCGCCGCAATGGGCGCCTGACGGCGGCGGCGTCTACTTTCTGTACGACGACCAGGGTAACACCAAGCTCGGTTTTATTTCGCTGGACGGAGCGATGAAGCAGATCGCGAACAACGTAGGCGGCGGCGTTTCCGCTTATGGAGGCGGTTCGTTTTCGATCGCTAAGTCGGGAGCGATCGCGCTTGCTTGCGCAAGGCCGAATATTCCGGGCGACGTAGCCTCGCTCAGTCCTGGCGGTCCCGTGAAAGTTATCACGTCGGTCAACCAAGGTCTCTTCGCCGGCACGCAGCTCGGCGAGGTGGAAGAGATCTGGTATGCGTCATCGGTAGACAATAGGAAGATTCAAGGATGGATCATCAAGCCGCCGGGCTTTGATCCTTCCAAGAAATATCCTTTGATTTTGGAGATTCACGGCGGCCCATTCTCGAACTACGGCGACAGGTTCGATATCGAAAAACAAATAATGGCCGCGCGCGGCTACGTGGTGCTCTACACGAATCCGCGAGGCAGCACGAGCTACGGCGGCGAGTTCGGCAATCTGATCCATCATAAGTACCCGGGCGACGATTTCCATGACCTGAACTCCGGGGTTGATGCGATGGTGGCCAAAGGGTACGTCGATACGAATAATCTTTTCGTTACGGGTGGAAGCGGCGGCGGCGTGCTGACATGCTGGATGATCGGCCGCACAACCCGGTTTCGGGCGGCGGTGACGGTTTATCCGGTGATCAACTGGTACAGCTTCAATCTGACTTCCGACATTGCGGCGTTCACGACGAAATACTGGTTTCCTGGCTCTCCCTGGGACAACGTCGAGCACTACGAAAAGCGCAGTCTCCTGTCCGTGGTCAAGAACGTGAAAACGCCGACTATGGTGTTGGTCGGCGAGGAGGACTATCGAACGCCAATTTCGGAGTCGGAGCAATACTACACCGCGCTGAAGCTGCTCAAGGTCGAATCGGTATTAGTGCGGGTGCCCGGCGAGCCGCACGGAATTTCCCGCAAGCCGAGCCATCACGCGGCCAAGATCTCATACATAGTGAACTGGTTCGATCAACACCTGAGCAAGCCATGAGAAAATTTCAAGATCGAGCTCGCGCCACTTCGATTCATCGAGCCGGACAACCTTGAAAGGTTGCGCTTTGGCCATTCTTACCCCGAAAGGGTCTGGAGTTTGGCCATTTTGGGCTGCGCTTTTGGCGGGAAGAAATCGGTTTTTCTCGCCAAACATCAAAAAATCACAGGTCTGGAAGAGGGATTTATCCCCGCTCCTC
>JAHFUG010000584.1 GCA_023265195.1 Blastocatellia bacterium
CATAGAGATCGCCGTTCGCATCGACGCCGTCCGTTGCATGAGAAGCCGCGGCGGCGATGGTCGGCTCATCCAGAGCGGCTCCCGTTAGAGCGCTCTCGACCGCCGCTGCGCGATACGCCTTTGACGCGACTCCGGTCACACCGATCGCAGCCGATTCACATTTGCCCGACGCGTCACGCGTCAGGTTGACGGCAACGCCGACGACCGCAAATCCCGACGCCGGCTGAGCCGCTTTCAGGTACGATTGTCCCGCGCCGGGTTTCGGGGCCGCGATTCGAATCTCACTTAATATCTCGCCTGGCTGAAGAGCGGTAGTTAACAGATCGACGAAGAAATCCACGGCTCGGATGGTTCGTTCTCCTCTGGAGCTAACGGCCCTCAATTCGGCGTCAAGCGCCAGCGCCACCGCGGGCCAATCAGCCGCTGGATCGGAGTGAGCCAGACTGCCGCCGATCGTGCCTTTGTTTCGCACTTGAACGTCGCCGATTTGTCCGGCGGCTTCGGGCAGGATAGGACATATCTCACGAAGCCGGGCTGAAGACTCTATCTGGTAATGCGTCGTCATCGCGCCGATTTTGATCTGACCGCCGTCTTCACGGATGTAAGAAAGGCTCTTGATTCGGCCAATATCGATGAGCATCTGGGGCTGCGCAAGCCGAAGTTTCATCGCCGGAATCAGACTGTGGCCTCCGGCAAGCACCTTCGCGTCGTCTCCGTGCCGACTCAGCAGAGCGAGCGCCTCATCCAGCGTCGCCGGAGCTAAATAATCAAATTGTGCTGGGATCATGTTGTTGCTCCTTCATAAATCCGTTATGAAAAGAATCGCGCCGGCGTTTCGAATCGGTCATTTCTCCGCCAGTGAAAACTCTCTTTTGGTCCGTAGGCACGATCGCCGATCACGCTTGACTGACGATCTTCCAAACCACTTCGGGCCTGATCGGCATATCGAGATGCCGAACGCCAAACGGCGACAGCGCGTCGACCACCGCGTTCACGATCGCCGGCGTTGCCCCTATCGTGCCTGCTTCTCCCACGCCCTTCACGCCCAGCGGATTCACCGGCGAGGGCGTCTCCGTGCGGTCGAGTTCCAACCACGGAACCATAGCCGCCTTCGGCACGGCGTAGTCCATCAACGTGCCCGTGACCAGTTGGCCCTGTTCGTCGTACACCAACTCTTCGTACAGAGCCTGCCCGATAGACTGAACGATTCCGCCATGAATCTGGCCGTCGACCAGCATCGGGTTAATGACCTTGCCGCAGTCGTCAACGGCGACGTACTTTCGCAGTTTCACGTCACCGGTGTCTCGATCTATGTCGACCACAACGATGTGAGTCCCGAACGGGAAAGTGAAGTTTTTCGGTTCGAAGAAATGCGTTGCCGAGAGCCCGGGCTCCATATCCGGCGGAATGTTTCGAGCAAGATGGGCGGCCAGCGCGACCTCTTGAATTGAAACGCTCTTGCCGTTCGATGAAAACTTGCCTTCATCGAATGAAACCTTCTCCGGATCGGTCTCGAGCAAGTGAGCCGCCAGACGCGTCGCCTTCTTCTCGAGTTCATCGAGAGCAAGAACCAGCGCCGTGCCTCCAACCGCGGTGGCGCGGCTCCCGAACGTGCCGATGCCGTATTGCACTATAGACGTGTCGCCGTGAATCACGATCACGTCATTCAAGTCCACTCCGAGCGCGTCGGCGGCAATCTGCGCGAACGAAGTCTCCTGACCTTGACCATGCGGCGATGCGCCCGTTAGCACCGTGACCTTGCCTGTAGGTTCGACACGAACCGTCGCGCTCTCCCATCCTCCCGCCGGAGTCGCCGCGGACGGGCCGATGGCGCAGATTTCGACGTATGTGGAGACGCCGACGCCAACGATCTTTCCTTGCGCGCGGGCGTTCTTTTGGTCTTCGCGCAGCTTCGCGTAATCGGCCATCTCGAGCGCCCTATCGAGAGCTCCCGCATAATTGCCGCTGTCGTAGAAGAGCCCAGTCGCGGTTTTGAACGGAAATTCTTCAGGCGTGGGAAAGTTCCTACGGCGAACCGCAACCGGATCCAGACCGAGTTCCGCGGCTACCAAATCCGCCGCGCGCTCGATTACGTGAGTCGCCTCGGGCCTGCCCGCCCCCCTGTAGGCGTCGGTGGCCATCTTGTTGGTGAACACGGCGGTGGTGTTCATTTGAATCGCGGGAATCTTATAGCAACCCGACAGCATTAGCCCGGTCAATGTAGGTATCGCGGGAGTGAGAAGCTGATGATAGGCCCCCATGTCCGCGAAGACGTTGTAGCGCAGTCCGGTAATTGACCCGTCGTTGTTGCATCCGACCTCGATGTATCCCACTTGCCCGCGCCCATGAATCGTCGCCTGCATGTTCTCGCGGCGGGTCTCGATCCATTTGGCTGGCTTTGCGTGCTGCATCGAAATCCAGCCGAGCAGGGCTTCTTCGGCGTAGACGTTCAGCTTCGAGCCGAAGCCGCCGCCGACCTCCGGAGCGATTACGCGCAGCTTGTTCTCCGGCATTCCCAGCATTATCGCGACCTGTGTTCTCATCAGGTGCGGTATCTGCGTCGATGACCAGAGAGTCATTTCTTTCTCACCCGGGAGGTATCGGGCGAGCACGCCTCGAGGCTCCATTGCTATCGGGGCCAGCCTTTGATGCACAAGCCGCTGCTTGATCACGTGATCCGAAGAGGCCAGCGCCGCGTCGACGTCGCCCTCGCCCGCGGTAAGCGTGTAAGCGATATTGTCGCCAAACTGCTCGTGAATCACCGTGCTGTTTGTCGCGGCCGTTTCCACGTCGACCACCGCCGGCAGTTCTTCATAATCCACGATGATCAGATCGACGGCGTCACGAGCAGCGTAACGATCCGTGGCGACAACGGCTGCTATCGGGTGACCGACGAAGTAGACCTTGCCGGTTGCGAGCACTCGGTGGTCGGGAATCTTCAAACCCGGCAGCGCGGCGCCGCATGGCACCGGCCCGATCTTCGACGAAACGTCCTCGCCGGTGTAAACCGCAACGACGCCTGGCGCGTGCGCAGCCTCGCTGGTGTCTATGCTCTTGATGCGGGCGTGCGCGTACATCGAGCGCAAGAACGTTACGTGCAGGGTGTCCGGGAGCTTGATGTCGTCGACATAATGGCCCAGACCCTGGATTAATCGCGGATCTTCCGTGCGCTTAACTCTTTGACCAACGTATTTGTTTGACATAATTCCCTCGAGCCTCGTCCATCCTCCATCTTCTATCTTCTATCCTCCATCCTTACTTCTTACCTGCGGCGTATTGGACCGCTTGAACGATATGTTGATAGCCAGTGCAGCGGCAAAGATTCCCTTCCAGTCCGTGGCGAATCTCGTCCACGTTCGGGCTGGCGTTCCGGTCGAGCAATTGGACACCCGCAATGATCATTCCGGGAGTGCAGTAACCACACTGCAATCCGTGATGTTCCCAGAACCCCTCTTGCACCGGGTGAAGATTGCCCTCGGCGCCAATGCCTTCGATCGTTGTAATCTCGCCTCCATCGGCTTGAACGGCGAACATCGTGCAGGATTTCACGGCTTGGCCGTCGACCAGCACGGTGCATGCGCCGCAGATTGAAGTTTCGCAGCCGACGTGCGCGCCCGTCAGGTTCAGCACGTCTCTAAGGAAATGGACCAGCAAAAGCCGCGGCTCGACTTCCAGGGTATGGACCGCGCCATTGACGGTAACGCTAATAGCCTTCTTCATCTGAGCTACCTCACTTGTTCCTGAAACCGGATGAATATCCCTCTACGCAAGCTTCGTTGTTATACATTCCAATTCGATTAGTTGCAACTGGAATTCGGTGGG
>JAHFUG010000585.1 GCA_023265195.1 Blastocatellia bacterium
TGCGGAGTGCGGAGTGCGGAGTGCGGAGTGCGGAGTGCGGAGTTCGGAGTACGGTGTTCGGAGTTCGGAGTGCTGAGTGCGGAGTCGGAATGCCGGAATATTAGTCGTCCTCACGGGAGAGCAACGCGAACGGAGTTCTCGTTTCGGCCGGTGTAGCGGCTAAGAAAGATCAAATGGAAAAGCGCCACGTTGTAATCTTAGGAGCCGGGCCCGCTGGGTTGGGAGCGGCCTTTCAAGTGACCCGCCTTGGACGAGCTCGGGTCACGGTGCTTGAAAAGAACAGCGTAGTTGGCGGCAATGCCGGGAGCTTCGATCTCGCGGGAATGCGAGTCGACTACGGCAGTCATCGCTTGCACCCCGCGTGCGATCCGGCGGTGTTATCCGATATTCGCGAAATGCTCGATGGCGATTTGCTGGACCGCCCTCGGCACGGACGCATTCGGCTCCGCGGCCGCTGGATTCATTTTCCATTGAAGCCTCTCGATCTCGCATTCAAGCTTCCGCCAAGCTTCGCTTTAGGCGTCGCCGCGGACTCCGTGAGCAAGCTGACACCACGGAGGCCGGCCGGCGCAGAGCTAGAGACCTTTGCTTCGGTACTGGAGCGGGGATTAGGCCGCACAATCTGCCGCGACTTTTATTTCCCATACGCGCGCAAACTGTGGGGATTGGAGCCTGAGACTTTGTCAGCCGTGCAGGCGCGTAGACGGGTCTCGGCTGGTTCGCTTGCGAAGATGGTGCGTAAGGCGTTGCGCTCAGTTCCGGGCCTCAAGCCGCCCGGAAGCGGCCGATTCTTCTATCCTCGTGATGGGTACGGCCAGATCTCCGAGGCTTACCGTCATGCCGCTGAGCAAGCGGGCGCGACATTTCATCTCGGCGCTCGAGTGGATTCCTTGGAGCTTGATAACCGCGCGGGCGCTACAGTTCGTTATGAGCAAGACGGCCATCGGCACTCTCTAGCCGCGGACTTTGTATGGTCTACGATCCCCATCACGGCGCTGGCAAGCCTCCTTAATCCGAGCCCGCCGCATGAGATCTTGCACGCGGCCCGAAGCATTGATTATCGCGCGATGATCCTCATTTACCTGGTGCTGGAGCAGGAACAGTTCACCGAGTACGATGCGCACTATTTCCCCGAGTCGAATATCGCGATTACGCGTTTGTCGGAACCGAAGAACTACAGCGAAAGTAAGGAGCCGCGCAGCCGGACGGTCCTCTGCGCCGAGTTGCCTTGCAGTCCAGACGGCCCGGAATGGAATCAGAGCGATGAGGAGCTAAGTCATCTCGTGTGCGACGCCCTCGCCGTGGCGGGCATTCCAGTGAGAGCGCCGATATTGCAGGTGACCACCCGCCGCCTTCGCCAAGCCTATCCAATTTATCGCGAGGGTTACGAGGCTGACTTCAACCTGCTGGACGAGTGGCTTGGCAAGGTCGAGGGACTGCTTACGTTTGGCCGTCAGGGACTGTTCGCGCACGATAATACCCATCACGCATTGTATATGGCCTATGCCGCCGCGGACTGCATTAACGCCGAGGGACGATTTGAGCAAACGCGATGGCGGGAGTACCGGCGCATTTTCGAGAGCCACGTCGTGGAGGATTAGAGTAGTGGCGGCGATATTACCGTTTATTGCAATATTTTTTTATTTCACGTGCGGTGTCTATTACAACGAGTGGTCCTCCGCCTGATTGTTTATCGCTAACAGGCTGGCGAATCGGGCGCCGGGAATTCCGTTTTGACAGCGAGGAGCGGGGATTGGTAGACTCCGCACGCTCCAAGCGAAAAAGACAAAAGTACAGGGCTGTTTGAACCGAAGTTCCGGTTCTCGGTCAGCGCCTATGTCGAGATGAGTAATAGAAGTCGTGAGTGGGATCTCTGACGCCGATTCCAGAGCCTTTGTCATTAGAGGCAGACCGGCTGAATCAGGATGTTTTTTGAATTCTCTTCGAACTATGCCGGCCCAAATAAGCCAGTCACATTCTCAATGAAAGTGACCTGGAAATCGCGCGAGGGATAGATGAAGATGAGCAAACCTGTGATTAGGCCATTCGACTCGCGTCTTCGTGGGCCGATGCGCCCGATCCAACCTTCAACGCCGCTGGCAGCCAAGCTGTCGTTTTTTCGCACCCGGGCCGGTCGATTCTCCTTGGCTTTCATAATCATGGCCGGCGTCACTTACTACCTCTTTTCTCCGGTTTTCAAGGGCTACACCTTATCGGACATGGGCGGCAGCCGAAACGAGATTTATCCGTGGGCTTATCAACCGGCGGAACACCCGGCGACGAATAGTCCAGACCAAGCTACGCAGTGTTATCCGTGGCATGTCCTTCTCCATCGCGCTCTCAAGTCAAATGACTTCCCATTCTGGGACCCTTACGCCTTTGCCGGCCATCCACTTTTCGCTAATGGACAGAGTATGCTTCTGTGCCTTCCTCGAACCTTCCTCTCGTTTGTGACCACGCCGACGAAAGCCCATGATCTCATGGCGGTATCGCACGTTCTACTTGGGGGATGGACGATGTTTCTATTGCTTTGCGGTAATAGGCTCTCGTTTGGCGCATCCTTATTTGGTGGAATAGGCTGGATGCTAAACGGCTTCGTCTTCGCATGGATATCGTCTGAGACCATCTTAGCGGTCGTGGCTTTCCTGCCGCTCGCTTTCTTGCTGGTGCGCGGCGCCGTGAGGCGCGGTTCCTGGGCGCTCGGTATCTGGCTTGGGATTGTGATGGCCTTGATGTTCTTTGGCGGGCAGGTGTTGTTCATAGAGTTTTCTTTCGCCGCCATTGCTTGTTATGCGGCGCACCTTCTTGTTCGAAAATGCCGGCGAGAGAATAGGAGAACCTCGGGCCTCAGTTTAACGCGAGTGGTCAGTTTGGGAATGATCCTGGTAATTCCCGCCGGCGTCACGACCGGCTTGATTGCTATTCAGTTAATACCTACATGGGAGATGGTTCAAGCGATCGACCGATCAGCCTTGACTTATGCGGAATCGCTTAATGATTCATTACGCGCCTCCGACCTCCTGTTCTTTTTTGCGTCTCAGGGCGTCGAGTCTTGCCACAGCGCATATGTATTCCTTGGGACGCCAACGGCGCTTCTTGCATTAATCGGTTTCTGGCGAAGTCATTTGTTCGTTGCTTATTCGCGCGTAACTGGAATTATCGTGGTTCTCCTTGCGACTGGAACACCGCTGGTCTGGATATTCTACAAGCTCATGCCTGGCTTTTCCCAAGTGTCGCTTCCGAGGCTGCTGTTCTTGTTTTGTTTTGCGGCGGCGGTTCTCTCGGCATTTGGACTGGATTGGGTTCTGCGGCGCGGGCCGGGGTTGATACGGGTTACGCTGAAGGGAAGGTGGCGCTTCGCCTGGCGCGCCGCGATCACTGTTGGATTGAGTTGCATAGTGGTCATTCAGATGTACCGGGTGGCTGACGCCTTCAATCGATATGAGGTAGACCGTGGCGATTCAATGTTTCCAACAACGCCTTTGATCGAGGCCCTCGGCGATCCGGAGAGGATTAGAATTCTGCCCATATATCCCGCAATCACGGGATCAAGCTCCATCGTCATCAAGATGCAAAGCGCCAACGGGTACGACAGCGTCGTGCCCGAACGCATCGGTAGATTCTGGCGCGCGGTTCGGGACGCAACGCCGGATTCCGTGTCTGATAGGCCTGCTATTGAGGCCGAGGATCCCGTTTACACTATCGACTCCGGTTTCGATCTGCTTCCGCGAGTAGGGATTACACATATAGTTGTCCCGCCTCTCGTCAAACCTCTAGTCCCGACAGTGGACGGTAAGTGGAATATCCCGGGCCGCAAGGT
>JAHFUG010000216.1 GCA_023265195.1 Blastocatellia bacterium
ATCGGAAGGCTCTTGCCGCTATGACCTTGATCGTTGCTTATTCAGTCGGCTTTGCGGGAAACGAAGTCATCGATGACTCTATCCATTATTTAAGGCATCTCCGAGACGATAGGACGGTCGATTTCGAGGCCAAGAGCAATGATCTTTTCACCGACTGGATGAATGCGACGGACAACCTAATAAGGTCAGCAGCGAACGGAGGAGCTTCTCGAATAGAAGAGACTGCAAAGCTGAGCCGAGAGAACTTTCAAAAATGGGGACGGGAGAATATCGAGTGGTTCAAGAAAGCCAAGGGTGGATTGGGGAATGATTCAACAAGAAAGTACAAAGTCGCGGAGATCCTGGTGATGGAGCGAGGTGAAGCTACTCTCCATTGGGCCGAACGCCAAAAGACATACATAAACGTTCTCAGAGGAACAGCTTTTTCATTGGTTGTCTTTCTTCTCTCAATGGGGACTTACAATCTATCGAGACCAGGCATTAGAAGATATCGAGGCACTCACTTCGCCGTCACTGTGGCCTTGTTTGTTCTGTTCTCGTTAGCATATACATCGACGTACAATAGTTATCGAAAACGTATTGTTCAGCTTCATTCCGACTTACCTACAAATGAAAGGCCAGTATCAACTCGAACGAGCCCCTGATTCAGGATTCAGGATTCAGGAGTTAGGAATTAGGATTCAGGCTATATCTGAATCCTAACTCCTGAATCCTAACTCCTGAATCCTGTATCCTGTATCCTGAATCCTGTGTCCTGAGTCGCCGCTGGTTCCTGCTCCGTTGACATCCCCAGCAGGGCCGGAAATGCCCGTCAACCATTTTCCGTCCGTGCTCACTCAAGAACGGGAGGTCGTTTTTTACATCGCCTGTGTCTCGAATCTCGCATCACATCCGCACCATTATCTTCGATGAGGAGGCGGTGCTTGGGCATTCCCAATTTTTCGTAGAAAATTCCAGAATCTTGGAGAAGCCGGAATTCATCGGGGCAGAGCGGTTTTGAACAAGAGCTTATACAACTATGACTTGCCCGGCTCATAGTCTTTCGGTATTGATCTTGCTTTGTCTACGAGCGCACATCCTTAGAATCTCTACCATTCTGTTCTGAACTTGGAAGAGGTCGCCACCCGGGCACGGTGGCGACCTCTAATTTTATTTTCGATTGAAAGTCGAGGAGCGAACTTAATCTCTTTGGCCTCTGTCATCCGCTGTGATGGCGCCTTCAGTCAACGAAGACGTTGGCGTAAATCGCCGAGGCCATCTTTGGCTTGTTGCTCCAACCACAGCCACTGACTCGGTAAGGAGGCGTAAAAAATAACTTCCCGTTTTGAGTTATGCGGCATCAAGAGATGAGGACCGCCAGTGAAGTGAGGACTTCACCGCAGAGTCGCAGAGACCGCTGAGAGAGCCGCAGAGAGTAAGCCCCCTCCGCGTCCTTCTCCGCGGTCTCTGCGACTCCGCGGTGAACTCCGTTGAAAAAGGGGAACTTATTTTTTTCGCCCGCCCCTAAGACGCGAGTAGTGTCCTAATTCCGTGTTGCTCGCTAGAGAAAGATCTCGAGACCCGAGAATACCCCCAACGCAGTTGGGGGATACGTTCATTCGCTCGCTACAGACGGCGCACCGCGGCTTTTTCTTGAATACCCCCAACGGAGTTGGGGGATGGTTCATATGCAGCCTATCCAACGCGCGAGCATTCGTGGGCACGCTAACAAGGGCTCGGATCGCCTTGGAGATTCGTTGATGGCCCAGCGCCGCTAGGCTAGTAGGCTGGTATTGAACGATCCCCCAACTGCGTTGGGGGTATTCCGGAGATCAACGGGGCGACGCGTGAGTAGGCCGGATTTGAAAAGGTCCCCCAACTGCGTTGGGGGTATTCCGGTCGTTCTTCGGTGGGAGCCTCCCGCCTCAGTCATAGTTATCCAATCAGCAACACAGTATTAGGACACTATCAGACGCGCGCGGTTCGCCGGGTTCCATTGAAAAAGTGAATGGTGTAGAATTCCGCCGCTGAGCAATGATTCCTTTGTATCGTGGTCAATTGGGAATTACAATTCGCCTTTAGCGGCAAAGCGGCTTTAGGCCAGAGCAGCCTGAAGCAGATTCACAATCGGCTTGGGAGAGGAGATAGACATGAAACTGAAGGTCTTTCAGATCTGCCTGCTTGTTTGTATTTCAGCCGCCGCGGCGAGCGCTCAAGACGAAACGCTACCGCCACCGCCCGTTTCCGGAACTGGAAGTGGTTCCGGAAGCATAGTGGGGCGCGTCGTTCTTCCTTCCGGGCAGCCCGTCAATAGCCGCGTCCGAATAACGCTCAGCACCCTCCAGACTCCCGGCCTAACCTCATATACCGACAATAGCGGGGGCTTTGGTTTCAGGAACCTTCGCGAAGGAAACTACACCTTGGAAGTTTATGGCGACTACAAAATTTATGAGCCGGTGACCGAACAAGTACGTCTCATTCGCGGCCTGCAAGTTAGTTTGACGATCAACTTGCGGGAGAGGGTATCGAAGGAGAGGCCGGCCGGCGGCGTCGTTTCCGCGGGCGAACTCGATCAGAATGCGCCGCCTGCCGCCAGGAAAGAGTTCGAAAAGGCAACTAGTCTCGCGGGCGGAGGAAACCACGAGCAAGCCATCGAACACTACAAGAAAGCAATCGCCATCTACCCCGACTATTTAATGGCGCGAAACGACCTGGGCGTGCAGTATCTCAAGCTCAAGCAATTCGCCGCGGCGGCGGCGCAGTTTGAAGCCGCGCTCGACATAAACTCGAGGGTCTTCAATCCAAGGCTGAACCTTGGCATCGTCCTCGTCGAACAAAAGAGATATCTCGACGCGATAGACCATCTGACCCAGGCTCTCTCGATAGATAGCTCGCGTCCGGCCAGCCATCTATACATGGGCGTCGCTTCGCTCGAAATCGACGAACTCGCGGTGGCGGAGCGGGAGCTATCGAAGGCTCTTACCTTGGGCGACGCCGAGTACTCGATCGCGCATTTTTACCTCGGCCGTGTCCATATGGAAAAGGGCGACGGCGATGCCGCGGTGCGAGAGTTTAAGACTTATCTGCAGAAGCAACCCGAAGGCGAGAAGGCCGCCCAAGCACGAACGCTGCTCGAAAAGCTCAATCGACGTTAGAAGAGACCGCCGAAGGATCTCGTTAACGCAGCGGGGCGGAGCCCCAACAAAAACTTGCGTCGGCCATCAGTAAATAAAGTAAATTCGAGAATCTCATCTGACTGGGAAGACTCTTTGCGATCTTCGTGCGGATCTTTGCGTCTTTGCGAGAAGCTTTTCTTTCCGTCTTCGTTTAGGCCCGGTTGGGCTGTACCGTTGCGGTTCACAGAGGCGCGAACATCAACCGCGTGGGGCGCGGAGAGTCTCCAACCTTGTCCGACAGGCGACACAAGACGCCATTGTTGTCATGGACTCAATGAGCGCATCCAAAGAACCTCAAGACAAGATTGCACGCGGCGCGGCTTTTGCGCGGAACGCGCAACAGTGTAGTATTTCTAATTCAACCAAGTCTCGTGGTTCATTCAAGTGACAGGTTCGGCGTTGATGGATGGATGCGGGAAGAATTGGGAGGGATTCAAAGCGTGACCGGAATAAAACCCTCGAACGCCGCCGATAAGCTCTGGTATCTTACAATAACCGCTGTAGTAGTAGTCCTGGATCAGATGACGAAGTCGTGGGTGGCGGCGGCTCTTCGCGAAGGGGGCGACATCGTCTTGATTCGAGGCCTCCTTAATTTCAGCTACACCGAGAACCCCGGCATCGCTTTCGGAATGCTGAATGACGGGAACGTCAAGTGGCTGCTCGTCACCATCTCCTTTGTAGCGATAACGGTTGTCATTTTCTACTTGATGAGAACAAGCGCTTATAATCGCTTGCTGCTTGTGGCGCTTTCCCTTCTAGCCGGAGGAATCAGTGGGAATCTCATAGACCGAATCAGAATGGGAAGAGTCATTGATTTCATCGAGGTCTACTACAAAACCAGTCATTTCCCCGTCTTTAATGTCGCCGACACCGCGATCACCATTGGCGCTATCTTCCTGGCGTACGATCTGTTCTTTCCCGGACACGCGCACCCGCACATGGATGATAGCTCCGAGCCGCTAGCCGAGACCCCGCTCGTCAGCGCCGTCAATTCGATCGAGGGCGACAAGGGTCTGGACTGAGCAGGAACGAGTTTCCAATGTTTCCAGAGTTATTCAAGATTCCGGGCCTCGGCGTTACGTTGTGGACATATGGCTTGTTGATCGCCATTGCGTTCATCGCCGGCCTATGGATAACGGCGAAGCTCGCGGCCAGCGACGGCTTGCCGAAGAATAAAATCTACGATCTCGGCTTGTACATATTCGCGTCGGCCCTGATCGGATCCAAGCTGTTGATGATAGTAACTGAGTGGGACGAGTACGCCGGAAACTGGCGGAGAATTTTCTCCCTCGATTTGTTGAGTTCCGCGGGGGTTTACTTCGGCGGATTTTTGGCGGCGCTGATCACCAGCATAATAATGATGAGGCGTTGGAAGCTTCCGTGGCGCAGGACCGCCGACGCATTCGCGCCCGGTCTGGCGCTGGGCCACGCAATCGGCCGTCTCGGCTGTTTTGCCGCGGGATGCTGCTGGGGTAAGCCGACCTCTTCGTGGATCGGCGTCACCTTCAAGTTGACGAAGGACGGCAGGAACCTTACCGGCGTTCCAATAGGCACGCCTCTTATTCCAACACAATTGATCGAGATGGGGTCGAACCTGGTCATATTTGCGTTTCTAATCTGGCTTCGGAAGCGCAGGGCGTTCAACGGCCAAGTGATCTTTGCCTACATAATGATCTACTCCATCGCTCGGTTCACGATAGAGTTCTGGCGGGATGATGACCGAGGCTATGTGCTCGGCCTTTCGACTTCACAGTTTATTTCCGCGGCGCTATTTCCAGCCTCATTGCTTTTGATGCTGTACTACTGGCGGCGGAATGACGCCGAAAAAGTCTCGAGCGGCTCGGAAGTAGCCCCTCAAGCGTCATGACGTCCCTCTTCAAGCTCAGCGCAAGATGAGCACCGATGCAAAGCACTTCATCGCCGGCCCAGATGAGGCAGGGGTGCGGCTCGATAGCTATCTCGCCCGCAGGCTTCGCGAGTTCAGCCGCACTCGAATCCAGCGCGCTATCGAAGCGAGCGACGTCCTGGTAAACGACTGCGCCGCCAAGTCCCGCTACAAAGTACAAGCCGGGGATAGAATTGAAATCGATCTCCCCGGACCTGCGCCTGCTGCGCTAAGGCCCGAGGCTATTCCACTCGAGATAGTGCACGAAGACGACGACCTGATCGTGGTCGATAAGCCGGCCGGTATGGTTGTGCATCCGGGGGCCGGCGTTGAGTCAGGCACTCTAGCGAACGCGTTGGCCTATCACTTCAACGAACTGTCAGGCGCCTCCGGGGCAACGAGGCCCGGCATAGTCCATAGACTCGACAAGGCAACTTCGGGCCTCTTGGTTGTTGCAAAGAATGACTACGCTCACGAACGGCTTTCGGAGCAGTTCCAACGGCGAAGCATCTTCAAGATGTACATCGCACTGGTCTACGGGCGAGTGTCAAAGGATCACGGCGAGATCGACGCCAACATTGGGCGAAGCTCACACAACCGGACGCGCATGGCCGTTCTGCGCGGAGGGAAAGGCCGCTCGGCGCTAACCCTTTTTGAGGTAGCGGAGCGTTACCGGGAATTCACCTTGCTGAAGGTTCAGATCAAGACAGGCCGCACCCATCAAATCAGGGTTCACCTGGCGCATATCGGACATCCAGTCGTGGGCGATTCTACATACGGGGGAGGCCGCGAGAATACGATTCGCGATGCGGCCGCCAAGAGAGCGGTACAATCGCTTGGCCGGCACTTCCTGCACTCGGCGCGGCTTGCATTCGATCATCCGCGTTCCGGCTCCAGATTAGATTTCGAATCTCCTCTGCCACCGGAACTAGTGGTGCTTGGCGCAAGCTTCTAGGCTACAACGGGCCATTGTCCCGGTGGGAGGCGTTCAGAGTTCAGCCTTTAGGCTGCGGCACGCTGAAGCGTGAACTCTAAACAACGGGCTGTGGGGCTATTTCCGCCGAGCACCACTAGCGTCAACACTCTGAATAGCCACATCCGTGACACGTGTGACAACCTTCTACCCTGACGAACGCAGCATCGCCGCAACTTGGGCAGAGATCCGCATACGTCACGGCGGAAGGGCGTACCTGCCCAGCCTTGGAACTCTGAATCATCCCCATTTCAGATCCCTGTCCCGCGTCTTCAGTACCGTAACTCACGCCCTGGTAATTCTCGGAAAGAGCCTGGCCAACTGCGTCAGGCAGCGAAAGCACGCGGCGTTTTCCAAACCCGTAAGAGCGGGCGCCGCCAATTCCGCTGATCTGTTTGACGATCTCGCTGATACGCTCTATTGGAGAAACTGGCGACGCCATCCTTAGTATGAGCGACATCAACCTTCCCATCGCTTCGGCCATCGCTTTGATGTCCGAGCCCGCCTTGCCGATCTCTAGAAATACCTCGAAGGGTTGGCCTTCCTCATCCTCGTTCATCGTAATGTGAGCGGTTCCCGACGGCGTTGCCTTGCTGACCGTATAGCCACGGCGCTTGTAAGGCCGCGGGCGAACTTTGGGCTGCAGCCCCGCATCCGTTCGAACGAGAGCCGCAGCTTCCGGAGCCGGGTCGGCGGCGCGCGCCGGATCCGGCTTCCGTGCCTCGACCGGCTCGGCAGCCATCACTTCGCGAGGCTTTGTTTCCGCGGTTTCTTCTTTCAAACTGAGAACCTGCGTGTCGCGCGACCCATCACGATAGATCGTTCCGCCTTTGCAGCCCGTTCTATAGAGAAGCTCGTAAACTTCGCGGGTCTGCTCTACCGTGTAGGAACTAGGCAGGTTGCACGTCTTCGAAATCGACGAGTCCACCCAACGTTGGATCGCCGCTTGAACCTTCACGTGTTCCTCGGGCGAGAGATCCATCGCCGTCACGAAGTAGCCTGGCGCGGTTTCGCCGGGATGAGCCTGTTGCCATTCGTCCAGCACGTTCACTCTTTCTTCATGTTTGCCGAGCCGTGATTTTCGCACGTAGCTCCAATAGTAGAATGGCTCGATCCCCGTCGAGGTGCCGGCCATCGTGCCGATCGTGCCGTTCGGCGCCTGAGTCAGCAGCGTTACGTTACGAATCCCCTTCTCACGAACCGCCTCGCGAATCTCTTCAGGCATCTCCCGCATATAGCCCGACTCGAGGAATCTCTCGGAATCAAACAGAGGAAACGGGCCTTTCTCGGCAGCTATATCCGCGGAAGCGTGATAGGCTTCGGCCGCTATGAAGCTATAGAGACGGTCTATGAACTTGGTGGACTCCTCGCTTCCATACCTGATCTCAAGCCGTATCATCATCTCGGCAAGACCCATTGTATTGAGCCCAACCCTTCGCTCGGATTTCTGCTGAACATAATTCTGGTCGAAGAAATATGGCGTTGCATCGATCACGTCGTCAAGAAACCTGACGGCGTATCGAACCGCTTTACCGAGGTCGCTCCAGGCGACGTCTCCTCCTTGAACGAACTTCGACAGATTGATGGCTCCGAGATTACACACTCCATAACCGGGAAGGGGTTGCTCCCCGCATGGATTGGTGCATCCGAGATAGCCCGAATCGTAATACCAGGAATTGGACATCTTGTTGGCCCGCTCGAGGAAAAAGACTCCCGGCTCCGCCGAACTCCACGCGGACTCGATAATAGAATCCCATATCCGCCTGGCTTTGAGCGTTCGATGAACGACGGTCTTCTTGCCCGCCTCCAGCCATTTGTCCAGGTTCCCGTCCCAAAGCTGTTCGTAGTCCGGGTCGGAGGTGTCCGGGAATATGAGATCCCAATCCGAATCGGTGCGCACCGCCTCCATGAACTTGTCGGTTATGCCCACCGATATATTTGCGTTGGTGATTTTGCCCATCTCGCGCTTCGAGCCGATGAACTCCGTGACATCGGGGTGCCAGCAGTTGAGAATCAACATGAGCGCGCCGCGCCTCGACCCTCCCTGCTCTATCAAACCGGTGACGAACGAGTACAGCGCGCCCCATGACACGGACCCCGACGAGCGTCCGTTTACGCCTTTGACGTATGAATGCCGCGGCCGCAAGCTGCTCACGTTGATACCAACTCCTCCGCCTCGGGACATGATCTCCATCATCTGCGAAAGCGTGTCGACGATTCCCCGGCGCGAGTCTTTTGGGGACGGAATCACGTAGCAATTATAGAACGTTAACTGCTGGTCGGTTCCCGCGGCAGTCAGAATTCTTCCGGCGGGCACGAATTTCCATCCGTTCAACAGCCAACGGAAGTTGGCGTACCATTCCTCGGCGCGTTCGGCCTCCACCGCGGCGATCCCTCGCGCCACGCGTTCCATCATTTGTTCCGGATTGGTTTCGATTGGCTTCGAGACATGTTCGGAAAGGCAATCAATCTCCGAACCATCGCGAAGCTCCACTGTCACTCGGCTTGCATTTATGTTCTTTACGGAGCCGATCTCCCGCTGACCGGTCTTGGCGTCAACGCAGACAATAACAGTGTCTCCCGCGGACAGAGTCCGCTTCATCATGTCCTTGAGCGCGTATCTATCGAGAAAAATCTTTTGTCCCAACTCATTCAAGTCGTTGGTTTCCTTGCGTCCCGCACGCGGATCAGCGTCCGGCCACACTCTGGATATTGTATCGTCCAGCACTGCTTCGCCCTCAGCCGTCGTTCCATCCTGTATCTTACCGATAGATCGGGTGCTCATTGTTTCTCCCTTTCGCCCCTGTATTCTTTGCTTATTCCTTAAGTCGGGCAGCACACCTTAAGAGTTAGGCTGGCGCAGGCGACAACTCATGAAGCCAAGGAGCAGCTTCGTCTTCGTCACAATGGAACGCCGTCTGACACCGCACCAACCATGAGTTAATTGCCCGCCTTCGATATTAGACATTGCAACCCGGCCCGTCCTCATCCTGCGTCGGCCGGATCGTCATTCAAGGTATGTTCCGAGACTGCTCTAAAAGCTGATTTTGCGAATTCTATTGGGAAAGGACTAGCTACCCTTCGAAGAGGAAACCTTTCCTCCCAATCTCACCAACGCGATCCTGCTCCATTCCCCTTTTCGAATTAATATCGTCTGGGCTTGAAAACTCCAGCGAGCTATCCTGCTTTTGTGTGGGCTGAAGTCTACTCCAAGCCTCGCGGCCTGTCAATTAAAAAGTACAATATATTGTGGTGAGGGCGCTTATTAAGCACAGCAAATAGCGCTACGGCCTCGACAAGTCAATCAGTTCTTGCCGAATATCTTTTTGAAGACCCTGAGGAGACCGCCCTTCTTCTCGTCCTTCTTGTTAGTGTTCGGGTCCTTGTCGCCACTCTTCGCCGCCGCCCGCTTTGGATCTTTCTTTGGGTCGGCCGCTGTTTGATCAGCCTTCGCGGCGGGTTCATTGGAAGGTGTTGAATTGCCAGGCTTGGCCGCAACCGTCTCAGTCGAAGCGGCGCCGGCCTTGGGAGATGACGCCGCGGCCGCTGTGTTCTCACTCATCGGCTTCTCGGAATCGTCACCGCTTTTGGCGGCGGCCTTCGGGTTTGGCGTAGTCGCCGCCGCCGCCGTTCCGGAGGCTGTCGAGGCCGCATCCCGCTTTTTCGGCTGGACATTTGAAGTATCTTGGGTCGCGGCCGGGGCGGTGACTGGTTTCGCGTCCGCGGGCTGGCTGTTGACCGCTACTTCCGCCGCGGGCTCTTTGACAGCGCTTTCATTCGACTTGGCTGGTGAAGCTTGAGATTCTATTCGACTTTGAAGCGGCTGAGAGGGTCCACTTCGAGTCTTTGGAAAAAAGACAATAGCGGCGCCCGTGAAAACCAGTCCCCCCACCAACAACGCCGCGCCAAGCAGCGACCACACCCGGCCGGAGCCGCGCGACTCGCCGGCTCCGATGCTTCGAGTCAGCCGCGTCCCATCGATGTCGCAGTATCTTAGTTCATCCGGGAACGGTTCATTGCAGACGGGGCATTGCTTCATATGGCCTTCTCCAAATTGCAGGGAGAGTTACGGCGTCGGGCATCGGCAATCTTAGCACCACGTCTCCGTGATGGGCAAAGGCCGGTGGTGGGGAATTGTGTCTTCCTGAGGCAGGAAAGTCTCTCGCAAAGACCCAAAAGATCGGCGCAAAGGCCGCGAAGCAGCTTTGCATGAAAAAAGATCAGTCCGATGCGATGAACCACCGAAAGGCCGCTGGCGGCGCGGCCGGCCAGAGCCGGAACAAGAAGCCCGTCGGCGAAGCAAATCCGAAGAATCGCATCTTTCTCGGACGGCTTCTTTGCGGCCTTTGCGCCGATCTTTGCGTCTTTGCGAGAAACTCTTTTCCCCCGATTTGGGGAGCCGCGGTCATCAGGCGATTTCAGTTAAGGCTCGCGTCAGCGTGGCTTCAGTGATGTCGAAGTGAGACGCGCTCCAGACGGGACGGCCATTTCGTATCAAGATGGCCTGAGGGCTTTCATGGGCGACGCTCAGGCGCGCAGCGGCTTCGTTTGAAACATCCCTGCTGCGCTGAATTGTGATGAGGCTATAAGCCGCCGCGGGGCTAGCCACTTCTAAAAATGACTCGAATTCGCGGAAAGCCCTGGAGCTGATCGGGCACGTAGTGCTGTGCTTGAAAACGATCACAGGCCGCTCGTGCGATTGGGCTATCGCCTTATCAAGCTCTTCCACGGTGTCTAGTTCAATCAGGTTCTCTTTCATGACGATCAACTCCGGCAGTGCGAAGCGGCCTTATTGTTACAATGATCCGTGATCGCCCGCAAGCTCTTCTTATCGATCTTGATTCGGCGTGGTCTCATAGACCTGAGACAGGCCACGCCAAGCCGCATGGAAGCATCACAAGCCGGGGCAGGGCGCGTGATCGCGAGGTTCACGCTAACATTGCAGCGCCTATTCAACTCGATGTTCAATTCTACTGGGATGCCGCCTTCCAGGTCTTACCGGCGTCCGCACAAGCCCCCGCCCAGGCCGTTAGTTTTCCCAGAGGACGGAGTAAAACCCGGATGTTTTCTAGGTCGCGATCCAGCATTGCCGCCGCGCTGATCGCAATGACGCTCGCTTCGGCGGCCCCGCTTGTCTTCGGATCGCCTGTATGCATCCGCGGCCAGGAGCAATCAGGCCGGCGGGGAAAGAATGGTCAGAAAACCCTCCCCGACATGCCGGATCCTGGAAGCAAGGTTCCCGCCGAGCGGAGTTCCGGGACTGATGAAGAAGCGGAGCCCGTTGCCAAAGCTGAAGCAGGAGCCGGAGACGGGGAGGCTGTTGGCCAGGCATCCGTCCAAAAGAAGGGGTCAGCCCAGCCGCCGCCATTTGACCGACCACCACTGAATCAAGCCGATGACAAATCGCGGCACAGTCAGTCAGAGCCCAGGGTAACGCAACCCGCGGCCACAACACCGCGTGATGTTGGCAGATCTCAGACAAAATCGAATCAGAGCCCCGGCTCTAGCTCGGATGAAATATCTACACGGGGTGATTCCGAATCGAGCAACGTTGAAGGCCGCGACGGCCGAGGCCGGCCTGTTTTGAAACGTTCTTCGCCTCATCCCTCAACACCCGAGGACAGCCCGCAACGCGATCCGGGCTCCCAGAAGCAGTCTCCACAGGCGCCCGGATCGGACCGGGAAGAGACCGTCAAACTCAGCTCAACTTTGGTCAATATTCCAATGTTGGTCAGCGACCGAAACGGGCGGTACGTTCCGCAACTGTCGCAACGCGATTTCGAGCTCTATGAAGACGGGGTCAAGCAGGAGATCGCGTTCTTCTCCACCGAAGAACTGCCGTTCAGCGTGGCGCTGCTCCTGGATGTGAGTCCGAGCGTTTCGAACAATCTCTCGGACATCCAGGATGCGGCGGTTGAGTTTGTTCGCCAACTCCGGTCACAGGACCGCGTTATGGTGGTCGCATTCGATAGACGAGTGAGGTTCCTGACCGAGTTCACAAGCGACCGCAGGGATTTGGAGTCCGCGATTCATAGCGCAAGGACGGGTTCGGGCACGAGCGTCTACGAGGCCGTCTATGACACGGTCAGCCGCAAGATGACCGGCGTAGAAGGCCGAAAGGCGCTGATTCTCTTCTCCGACGGCGAAGATACAACGAGTTCGAGCGCCGGCTACGATGACGCGGTAAGCG
>JAHFUG010000586.1:0-1752 GCA_023265195.1 Blastocatellia bacterium
GATCGCTGATCGCTGATCGCTGATTGCTGAACGCTGAATGCTGAACGCTGATTGCTGATTGCTGATCGCTGAACGCTGAACGCTGATTGCTGAACGCTGATTGCTGAACGCTGATTGCTGATCGCTGAGTGCCGATCGCTAATTGCCTACATAGCGGACTAACCAATGAGTCAAGTGGAGCAGCTCAAGTCCATGATAGAACGTAGCAGCCGGGCTGTCGTGTTCACCGGCGCCGGAATAAGCACCGAATCCGGCATACCGGACTTCAGGAGCCCCGGCGGAATCTGGACCAAGTATCAGCCAATCGACTTCAACGATTTTCTCTCGAGCGAAGAGATGCGGCGTGAGACCTGGAGAAGAAAGATGGCAACCGATGAAGCTATCGCGAGCGCCGAGCCGAATCGAGGCCATCGCGCGGTCGCGGAGTTGGTTCGCCAGGGCAAGGTCGGCAGCGTCATTACTCAAAACATCGACGGCCTTCATCAGAGATCCGGCGTTCCTCCGGAAAAAGTGATCGAGCTTCACGGGAACGCGACCTACGCCACATGTCTCGCCTGCGGACGGCGCTATGAACTCGCCGCGATTTTCGCCGAGTTCAAGCTCGCCGAAGCGCCGCCGATATGCGGCTGTGGCGGCTTGATCAAGAGCGCGACCATCTCCTTCGGCCAGCCAATGCCCGCCGAACCAATGCGGCGCGCTCGTGAGGAAACGGAGTCGTGCGACCTTTTTCTCGCGGTCGGATCGTCTCTGGTCGTGTTCCCCGCCGCGGGATTTCCAGTAATGGCCAAGCGGGTTGGAGCCCGGCTCGTTATCATCAATCGCGACCCGACTGATCTGGATTACATGTCGGATCTCACAATCAACTCGGAGATCGGTCCGACCCTCGGTGGAGTTACTGGCGTGGAATGAAAGGAACGAATATGAGTGCGGTGATAAGCGTTGCGGACGCCCTTGCGCGGCTGCCAGGCGCCGAAGGCAAGCCCTTTGCTACGGCGTTTACGCACGGCAGCTTGCTTGTTGAAATATTCGCGCCTCGCGGAGTAGACACCCAGCAGCCTCACACCCGCGACGAAATATACGTCGTGATAAAAGGCAGCGGCGAGTTTTTATGTGGCGATACGCGAACCTCCTTTGGACAGGGCGATTTCATATTCGCGGCGGCCGGAACTGCGCACCGATTCGAGAACTTCACCGACGATCTTACAGTCTGGGTGATGTTCTACGGCCCCGAGGAAGGCGAGATCGCGGGGAATTCATAACGAACTCGAGAAGAGAGGTCATTCAGGAATGGGGATTCACCGCTGAGGCGCGGAGAACGCGGAGACAGCGCAGAGAAGAATCGCTCTCCGCGCAGCCTCCGCGTCCTCCGCGGTGAATCCAACTTTCACACCGACCGTTCTGATAAAACATGAGCAACGTTGATCAGTTTCGCAACAAGAAGTACTTGAACCTCGAGACCTATCGAAAAAGCGGCGCGCCGGTTCTGACTCCGATGTGGTTCGCCGAGCAGGACGACCTGATCTATGTCTACTCCGTTGCTGACGTGGGCAAGGTCAAACGCATACGTCGCAACCCGAACGTTCGTATCGCGCCGTGCGACATTCGCGGCAAGCTTGAAGGCGAATGGTGCGACGGCGTCGCGCGAATCGAAGACGATGAGGGCGCGGTGCTCGGCAATCGTTTGCTCAATCGCAAGTATGGCCTGCTAAAAAGGATTGGGACTCTTTACAGCAATCTGATCGGAAGAAAGCG
>JAHFUG010000586.1:1852-3817 GCA_023265195.1 Blastocatellia bacterium
ATTCCGCACGTTCAGATCCGCGCCTCCAAAGAAGGTGATCCGTTTCGGCAAGCTGGTGGATGGAACGGGCCGGGTGTTGACGAACGCTTACGTGGTTGTCGAGGGAGACAGAATCTCCAGCGTGGGCGCGGATGATAAGGCCGTCCCGCCCGGCGCGGAGCTAATCGATCTCAGTCGATTCACCGCAATCCCCGGAATGATCGACGCGCACACTCATATGACGTTCTATTGGGACGGCGCGCCGGGCACGCGGCCCTGGTCGCAGCTCGAGAGCCGATCCGCGGCTATGACGGTTTTTCTCGCGCAAGAGAACGCGCGCAAGACGCTCGAGTCCGGAGTAACGACCGTTCGCGATCTTGGTTCTTCTGAATACACCGACGTCGCTATGAGAGACCTCATAAACCGCGGAGCGATGCTCGGCCCTCGAATGTTCGTCTGCGGCTATGGACTGAGCGTGAGCTCAAGGCCGTGGCGTCCCGGCCTGGTCATTCCAGATGGAGGGCAAGCTGACGGCGCCGCCGAAGTAATCCGGGCCGTTCGCCAACAAATCGCCGCCGGAGCCGACGTCATCAAGATGTACGGATCGACCGGCAGCGATCAAGACGTAACCGGCTTTCAGACGTTCACCTTTGAAGAAATGAAAGCGGCCGTGGACGTCACTCATAAGTATGGCAAGCGAATCGCCATTCACTCTTACGGACCCGACGGCGCGCGCGACGCCGTGCGGGCCGGCGCCGATTCGGTGGAACACGCCACCGACATGGACGACGCGACAATAGCATTGATGGCGAAACAGAAGACCTTCTACGTGCCGACGATCGATCACAACCGGTATTACGTCGAGTTCAGGGATCAATATGGTTACGGCCCCGAGGTGGCTGAACGATTGAACGACTACATCGCGCGAAACCTGGAAACGGCGCGCCGCGCTCACAAAGCCGGCGTTAGGTTCGCAATGGGCTCGGACGCGGTGTTCACCGGATTCGGCCAGAATACCCGTGAATTGAGTTGGTTCGTGAAAGCCGGGATGACTCCGGCCCAGGCGCTCGCGGCGGCTACTACAAACGGCGCGGCGTTGCTGGGAATGGAGAAGAGTCTCGGAGCTATCGCGCCGGGCTTCTACGCGGATATCGTCGCGGTTGAAGGGGATCCGCTGTCGGACATTAATGTGGTTGTCAATAATGTGCGATGGGTTATGAAGGGCGGCTCCGTTGTTGTGCAGAAGACGGTATCGCCTACGGGCTTCTAGCCACTTTTTGGGATGCCAAGTTGCGAGTCTTTGGCCGCATAGTGGTGTTGCGCCAGGGACTCTTAGTCTGACCTTGGCAAGTAGTAACGGTAGCCTATTGCGGCTGTTCGAGAAACCGTGCTTCCAACTAACTAAAGAGCCACAGAGGGGAACTCTTCGTTGCACCTTATACAACCTACACAAAATAGCTAAGCTAAGCGAGCCGCTAGCATGGCGTATAAAGCCTTCTGAACTCAACCGTTTTTTCCAGAGTGTCAACTTATTGCGTTATGGGGTAGTGGGGTCATAGAGTGCTGCTCTTCGGACACGCTCCGTCCACCGCGGCCAAATCGGGAAAAAAGAGTTTCTCGCAAAGACGCAAAGATCGGCGCAAAGGCCGCAAGGAAGCCATCCGAGAAAAATGAGATTCTTCGGGTTTGCTTTGCCGGCGTTTTTTTCTTGTTGCGGCTCCGCACCGCGGTCTATGTGGCCTTTAGGTGGTTCATCGCATCCGACTATTCTTTTTCCTTGCAAGGCTGCTTCGCGGCCTTTGCGCCGATCTTTGCGTCTTTGCGAGAAACTCTTCTTTCCTGTCTCAGCAACACACAATTGCCCCGCCACCCCCGTTATGGAAGTATTGTAAAGGGAGTCCGGGATCCACCACCTATCTTATGAATCGTGCGCGGCAGCGATCCGTAAGTCAATAACGCAAGCCTGACCCCTACCTTGTGCCTTTC
>JAHFUG010000587.1 GCA_023265195.1 Blastocatellia bacterium
GGTCAGCCGGCGTCTGGGGCCACGGCGCGCGTCAGCAACTCAATCGAAGCCTCATCGCCGGCCGCGCAGAATTCACAAGCAGTCTTGTCGGTATGGATCTGACGATCCCGATCACGAAGTTCCTCACGTTCAAGGGCGAAGCCTGGAAGGGCAGAGGCTTAAGCGACGTCCGCGGATCTGTCGGCCAGAGCATCAATCCGGTAAACGGCCTGGTGATCGGCGCGGCGGGTGGTTGGGCGGAGTTGTCGTTCAAACCCAATCCGCATTACATAGTCAGCGGCGGAGCCACTCTGGACAACCCCTATGGTTCCGATCTCAGCGCCGCCAACGGCCGAGTGCGGAACCATGTCAACTACATGACGAATCGCTTTCTTGTAGGACACGGCCTGTCATTCGGCTTCGATTACGGCTACTGGCGGACCAGATACAAGGGGCTGCCCACCGGGACCAACAACCGGTTCAATCTCTTCGTGCAGCAAGCGTTTTGAAAGTCACTTCGAGTTGATTCGCCAGCATAAGATGAGAACCGCCAATGGAAACCAGGAGTTCATCGCGGAGGCGCGGAAATCGAAGGAGGCAGCATACTCTCCGCGGCAATTTAGTTTAGAGTTCATCGAACGATTGAAGATCATCTGGCGCGGAGACCGAGGAGGCAGCATGCTCTCCGCGGCTCTCTCCGCGGTCTCTGCGCCTCCGCGGTGAATTCCCCTCGTACTTATTTCTCGAGCGCCCTAAGCTGTAATGGATGGTCACAGTCGGATGAAGGCTGAAGTTCCGCGGTGCGTCAGGAGGGGCGGCGACGGAGCGCCGCCCGTACACTAGACCTTCAGATTACTTTGATAACTGGAAGCTTCGCGGATTGGACTCGACAGACAGGAGAGGCTTATGAAACGCTCGATCGGAATTGCATCCGCACTGATTCTCTGGGCCGGCTTGGCGCAGGCGCAGGTCTCCAAACCGAAATCAGCCACGTTCAGCGCCAGGCACGAGTTGAAGGTAGTCGTTCCCGAAGGCGCGAAAAAGGTCCGCGTGTGGTTCGCGCTTCCCCAATCGACGCCGCAGCAAACGCTCGCCGGCCTAAAGGTCGAGTCGCCATTCCCCTATCGAATCGAACCCGACTCAACGGAGGGCTCTCGGTTCCTTTACGTCGAGGCGGCGGCGCCGTCCCCGGGAACCTTCACTATCGTGACGACCTTCCGGCTGACTAGGACGGAGCTTCTCAGTCACCTGGACCCCGCGAAAGCATCTCCGCTTTCCGAAGCCCAGAGAAAGCGGCTGGGCCACTATCTGGAGGCGAACGCGTACGTAATTATCGACGACCGCATTCGCCGGCTTTCCGCTCAAATCGTCGGCGGCGAAAAGAATCCGCTGACCGCCGCGCGAAAGCTCTACGACTACGTGCTCGACTACGCCGACTACTGGGTGATCGACCCTGCAAACAAGAAAGCGTCTCCCGTCGGAAGCACGGAATATTGCCTGACGACGAAGACCGGCAATTGCACGGACTTTCAATCACTGTGGGCTTCACTGGCCAGAGCCGCCGGAATTCCGGCCCGCATCGTCTATGGCTCGTTCTTCAAAAAAGAACTGGACGGCAAGGATATCGATCAGAGTTATCATTGCTGGACGGAATTCTACGTGTCGGGACTCGGATGGATATCCCAGGACGTAGCCGTAGCCGATCTGTTCGCGCAGGAAATCAAGTTGAACGACCAGAACGTAACACTGGTCCAGCGAACGACGCCGGCAGGTTATTTCGGCAAAGACGTCAAGCAGGTCGAGTATTATTTCGGCAATCTCGACGAGCGCCGCGTGACTTGGTCCGTTGGCCGCGATCTGGTGCTCGCGCCGAAGCAGGATGCGGGCCCGGTCAACGCGATTCCGAAAGCCTACGTCGAGATTGACGGTCAGGCGGCGAAGGAAGGGGCCGGCGGGGCCTGGACGCGAAAGCTCACCTATTCCGAGGTCAACCCGAACGCCGGAACAAAATGAGGCCGCGCGCGCGACTCGGCTTCGGCGTTCGAACAGGAGCGGAGATGACCTCTGAGAATCACAATGAGGCCGGGTGTGACCTCGAGATCGACCTGGAAGACATGGGGTGCGGCGATTTGCTCATCGCTTTGATGAAAGCCATGCGTTGCATTCATGCCGGACAGGTGTTAAAGGCGCGGGCTTTCGACACCGGCGCCGAGGCTGACATTCCCGCCTGGTGCAACATGCGTAAACACACGTTGCTCGCCGGTCCTTGTGGAGAAGATAACGCCTGGTACTACATCAGGAAGGGATCGTGAATAAGGAGATTATCGGTCATGTCAAAACTACTGATCAGCATAACGCATGCAAAAGAAGATACGGACCGGGCTACGGTCGGCTTCGTGGTCGCTAATGCGTCGGCCGCCTCGGGCGTAGATACGGTCATTTTCCTGAGCACCGAAGGCGTGCGGCTCTCACAGAAGGGCTACGCCGACGACGTTCACGAAGAGGGCTTTTCGCCGCTCAAACAACTGATGGCCGATTTCATCGACGCAGGCGGCGTAATCTGGGTCTGCTCGCCCTGCTTCAAGAAGCGCGCGTTGAACGAAGGCAATCTCGTCGCCGGAGCCACAATCGTCGGCGGAGCCAAGGCTGTCGAGTTCCTGACCACCGGCGCCTCGTCTCTTACTTACTAGCGGCGCTCGGGGGACTTCTTTCTCCGCGTCGGACTATTGTCGGGGCGGCGGAGGTTCAGAGTTCAGCCTTTAGGCTGCCCCGCGTTGAAGCGCGAACTCTAAACAGGCCGGCTCGATGGCGAGGATGGCGGAGCAGGGTCGTTCCCAGCAAACCAATAAACTGCTAATCTCAAAAATCGCATGGACGAGAATGCCCACCGGGCGCCAGACAGCCTTAGCACCCCGCACATATGTGAAGGCGGTAATTTGGATTGTGGATCAGGACTACTGCTGTTGATTCGCCGGGCCATGAACCAAGTGCCAACCGGCGAAGTACTGGAGATTCGCAGCACGGAGATAAGCGTTGGGGAAGACCTGCCGGCCTGGTGCCGGATGACTCGGAACCCCTATCTTGGATGGCGTCCTGCTGAAGACCACAATAAGTACTTCGTGAGACGCGGAGGCGAAACCGCCGCCGAATCGGATGCGGACGACAAGGCGCGCAATCATCGTTGGCAAACGCGCGTACACTGGAGCGGCGGAATGCAAGCCCGGGTCTTTTGCCGCAATCATTCATGGACGGTTGGTCAGCCGGCAAGCTTCGACATCAAAGACGACGCTCCCAGCGCGGTGGAATATATTCTAGGCGCATTGGCGGCGTGTCTTGCGATTGGATTCCAGATTCGGGCGTCGCAGCAAGGGGTTCGCGTAGACGAGTTGGAGATTTCTCTCAACGGGCGAATTGATAACATCTTCGTCTTCATCGGCGGCGATAGCGGCGGTCACAGCGGCTTCAGCCAGATAAGCGGCTCGGCTTATGTTCAGGCCGACGCGCCGGAAGAATCGTTGAAAGAAATATGGGAGGCGACGCTCAAAGCCTCGCCCGTCGCAAACACGTTGCTTCACCCCGCGAGCCTTGATATCTCGATACGCGCCGTGTAACGGCGCCTGGCTGGAGTATTCGCACTCAAGCGGGCAATAGTTCAGAGTTCAGAGTTCATAGTTCGTAGTTCAGAGTTCGTAGTTCAGAGTTCAGCCTTTAGGCTGCTATACAATAGTTCAGAGTCCAGCCTCTAGGCTTTCGAGTTTGGCCACTTCCACTCCGGCCCTCCGTAGGAGGGTCTGGAGTTTGGCCATTTTTCTTCCGCCCTCCGTAGGAGGGCCATGT
>JAHFUG010000217.1 GCA_023265195.1 Blastocatellia bacterium
AAAAAGAAAGCAAAAAAGAAACCAAAAACGAAGGCAAAATCGAAGGGAAAATTGAGGACAAAGACGAGGACAAAGACGAAGACGAAGACAAAGACAAAAAAAGAAAGCAAAGACGAAGACAAAGAGAAAGACAAAGAGCACGACGGTGAGAGGGACACCAAAAGAGAGCGTATGGCGGTGGGAGAAACTGGCGCACACATGGGGCCGACCTTATACTCGCAATACTCGCAAAGTTGCGGATGGTTGCGATGTTGGTTGGAGACTCTTGAAGCGGCGAGCATGCGAGACGTTCGATTATGTGTCCAGCGTCCGCCAACTATGAATGGCAGTTGAAATCTGCGTTCTCTGCGTAATCTGCGGATAGAATTCCTCGTAATGGAGATTGTATGGCTGCACGTTTTGAGATTGACGATGACTTCATAGCGGAACAAAACGCAAAGGCGAAACAGTGGCTGGATGATGACTTCGATCATCTGGCCAAGAAGCTTGGGCGTAGAGGCTTGAACATCGAAGAACTCACAGCCAAGGCTCAGTCGTTTCGCGTAGCCGTTCCTTCGTGGGGCGTCGGAACCGGCGGGACGCGCTTCGCCAGATTTCCGGGTCCGGGAGAACCGCGGGACGTCTACGAAAAGCTCGAAGACTGCGGGACCATCTTCAAGCTCGTTCGCTCAACTCCAGCGGTTTCGCTGCATATTCCGTGGGACAAACCCGCGGATTCAGCCGCGTTGCGCGAGTTCGCGCTAATGAAAGGTCTGTGCTTCGACGCGATGAATTCGAATACGTTTCAAGATCAAGCCGGGCAGAAACTGTCATACAAATTTGGAAGCCTTACGCATCCGGATCCCTCGGTGCGCCGTCAGGCCGTTGAGCACAACATCGAGTGCGTCGAGATCGGCAAGACGCTCGGTTCGAAGGCGCTCACGGTGTGGATAGCGGACGGCGGCAACTTTCCAGGGCAACTCCATTTTCAGCGCGCTCTAGACCGTTACCTCGAAAGCGCGCGAGAAATCTACGCCGCGCTGCCTGACGACTGGCGAATCTTCCTGGAACACAAGCTATACGAGCCTGCTTTCTATTCGACGGTGATCAACGACTGGGGAACAAGCTACTATTGCGCGGCGCAGCTTGGCCCTAAGGCGTCTTGTCTGGTCGATCTCGGTCATCACGCTCCTAACGTCAACATCGAGATGATCGTTTCGCGGTTGATCCAATTCGGCAAGCTGGCGGGCTTTCATTTCAACGACAGCAAGTACGGAGACGACGATCTGGACGCCGGATCTATCAAACCGTTTCAACTCTTTCTGATCTTCAACGAGCTGGTTGACGCCGAATTGCGAAGGGCTCCCGGCTTCGATCCTGCTTACATGCTGGATCAATCTCACAACGTGACCGACCCAATAGAGTCGCTGATGATGAGCGCCGTTGAACTGACTCGCGCTTATGTTCAAGCGCATGTCGTCGATCGCGAGGCGCTGACTGAAGCGCAAGAGAAGTGCGACCCGCTGATGGCGCTGGCGGTGTTGAAGCAGGCCTTCACTACCGATGTTTCGCCGATACTTGCGATGGCTCGCGCGCGGGCCGGCGGTGCGATCGATCCGATCAGAACCTATCGTGAGAGCGGCTATCGCCGGCACAAAGCCGTAGAACGGCCCGAGCAGGTCGGGGCCACTGCCGGGATCGTGTAGTAGTCCGCCGGGCCGAGCGTTAGTGACTATTCATGATAAACTAACGACAAATTCATGAAGCCAAGGGTCTACATCAAAACCACCGTTGTCAGTTACTTGACCACGCGCCCAACCAGGGATTTGGTAGTCGCGGCTCACTGCGAGATAACACGCGAATGGTGGATGGCTCGTCGAGGCGAGTTTGACCTATATACCTCTCAGTTGGTCATTCAGGAATCCAGTGACGACGACCCTCACATGGCGGAAAAGCGCCTTGAAGCACTTGACTCCCTGCCTCTTCTTGATATCACCGGGGATGCGACTGCATTGGCCGAGAAGCTGATTGACACTGGTCCTATTCCGGCCAAGGCGGCTGTTGACGCCTTACATATCGCCACTGCGACGGTTCACGCCATGGATTATCCGTTGACTTGGAACTGCAAGCATATTGCCAATGCCCAGATGCGGAAAAGCCTGGCCGTCCGATGTCGCGCAGCCGGTTTTGAACTACCGGTCATATGCAGGGAAGAACTATTAGAGGAGTAATCTATGTGGAAAGACGAACTCGTAGAGGAGACACGCAAAATACGCGATGCATACGCCGCGAGATTCAATTATGACTTGAAAGCAATCGTGAGAGATTTTCAAGAGCAACAGAGGCGCGGTGGCAGGAGAATCATAAGACTCGCGCCGAAGGAGCCGTCTTTGCAACCTGAAACGAAGGCGTCTTGATTATGAGTTGGCGGAGAAAGGCAGGAATCAATCTGCCAAAGGACAAATCGGAACACTTGCCACGGTTCGAATCACTCGATGGCCTGGTGAAATTCTTTGACACCCATGACATGGGCGAATACCGGGACCAAATGCCCGAGGGTTCCTTTGAGATAAACATCAAGAGAAGAAAGCACCTGGTCGCAATTGACGAAGAGATTGTCCCCAGCCTTAATGCGATGGCTAAATCCAAGAGAGTGTCCTCTGAACATCTGATAAACACCTGAAAGAGAAGCTTTCCAAAGCGAGTTAGGCCACGATGAACGTAAGTGCTCATTGCTCAATAGCGCAGGGGAAAAATTGATGATGGCTAACAAAGATTATTATGCCATCCTAATGGTTCATCCTAAGGCCGAGCGATTTGTGATAGAAGCGGCATATAGGGATGCGCTGCCTAGCTGTGGCAAAATACGCTATGATTATGAGGGGAGCAAAGGAGGCTGGCTATGAACGTAACGCTGGAACTTGAGCCTGAAGTTGAATCGCTTCTTAAAGAGCGGGCTAAAGCCAATGGCTGTGATGTGCAGGACTATGTGAAAAAGCTCATTAAGAAAGAGGTCAATCGCAAGCGGACATTTGATGAGATTCTCGCGCCGTTTCGTCAAGCCGTAGAAAATAGCGGCGTCTCTGATGATGAGCTAGACTCGCTTTTTACCGAGACACGAAAAGAAGTTTTTAAGGCGAAGCGGGAAAGGCAACAAAATTAGCCGTGCAAACAAAGATAGGCACTGTCTTTGACTGCATTGTTTTCCTGCAAGCCGCCGCGCGAAAGAGCGGCCCATCTGCTGCCTGTTTGAGCTTGGCTGAAAATGAATTCATTCGGCTTTACATCAGCAAAGAAATTTTGACTGAACTTGCTGAGGTACTGCATCGGCCTGAAATAAGATCGCGATTCCCCGAATTGACCGATGAGATTGTTGAGGAATTTCTTGACCAACTGAGAAGCACGGCTGAAACGATCAAGCACATTCCGAAGAGATTTTCCTATCAACGGGACGTAGATGATGAGCCATATATCAATTTGGCTGTTGAAGCCAAAGCCGATTACATCGTCAGCCGTGATAAAGATTTGCTTGATTTAATGACGGGCCGTACGGATGAGTGCAAAGAATTTCGCCGACGATTTCGCCCGCTCAAAGTGATTGACCCGATAAAATTCTTGAAAGAGATAGAAAAAGTGCAAAGTGGTGGAGAGTAATAAATCTCTCGCCGTAACTCGAAAGGAGCTAGCCACAAAGGCAGAAGAAAAGCTCGCGGGTAAAGCTATGGCCTAACAACACGTTCCAGCCGAGCGCGGGCAGCGAGTTTCTTATCATTCTACCAGTACTTCAGCCCGCGCCGGCTGAACGTGAACGATCAGCGCACAACAGGAATAAGAACAGCAAGAATAAGAAATGAAGGGGAAGTCAGAAAACACCAAGATCAGAGAGCCGATAGTGAAACGCTAGTCTAGCAAGGAGAATAAGCAAGAATGTTCGGCGAAAGTCAGACCGGCCTAAACGTATTACAGTAAGACTTCGCGTCGGGCGGCAAGTAAATCGGCGCAAGCCGATCTGAGCCGCCACAAGAGAGTCTTGTTGAAGTTGAGAAAGGGGGGAAATGGTTTTCAGTTTGAATGTTTCAGTCTTTGCTTGAGAGAGTGCCTCCCACGTAATGCTACTGGGCGTGAGCGGGTAGCAGACTAGCGCTTCGATCGGTAAGTCTTCCGATGCACGAATCCCTCTACATCGCCGTTGATCTAGGCGCGGGCAGCGGCCGGGTGTTCCTCGCGCGCCTGACCGCCGACAGCCTCTTACTCGAAGAGATGCGAAGGTTTCACTATCCCCCGAGCCGCATCGATGGCCATCTACGTTGGGATATCACAAAAATCTTCGAGGAGGTCAAGGCAGGCGCCAAAAGAGCCGCCGAACGCGCCCGCGAGATAGGCGGAACGATTCATAGCATCGGCGTCGATAGCTGGGGCGTCGATTATGGTTTGCTCGACCGAGAAGGCAAGCTCATTGAACTTCCAATAGCCTACAGAGACCAACGTACAGATGGAATTATGGAGAAAGTCTTCACACGCGTGTCACGCGAAGAAGTCTTTCAACGCACCGGCATACAGTTTCTGACTTTCAATACGTTGTTTCAACTCTACGCGCACGCGCGTACCGGCTTGCCCGAAGGCGCGACGCGTATGCTGATGATCCCCGGCTTGATCAACTACTTTCTCACAGGCAGGGCGGCGACCGAGTACACCAACGCCACTACGACTCAAATGATCGGCGCATCGACTGGCGAATGGGACTTCGAGATGATTGGGCGGCTCGATCTGCCTTTGAATCTCTTCGCGGAAATTATTCCAGCGGGAACCGGCCTCGGCGAGATTAATGGTGGGCTCTCCCGCGAGCTGGGTCTCGAGCGCGTAAGAGTTGTGGCCCCTGCAAGTCACGACACCGGCAGCGCGGTCGCCGGCGCGCCGCTGCAAGATCAGTGGGCGTTTATCTCTTCGGGCACCTGGTCGTTGGCCGGAGTTGAGATGGAAAGTCCGCTGATAAATTCGGAGGTGTTGAGGCGCAACTTCACGAACGAAGGCGGAGCATACGGCGGCGTGCGCTTCTTGAAGAACGTGATGGGTCTCTGGATTCTCGAGTCCTGCCGCGTCGAGTGGCGAAAGCGAGGCATTGAGGTCGGCTACGATAGCATTCTCAGCCAGGCTGCCGCGATTGAAGGCTTTCCTGGTTTGATCTTTCCCGATGACGAGCGGTTCTTAAATCCGCCCAGCATGCTCGAAGCGGTGGCAACACAGTTGGCGGAGACCAGGCAGAGCGTCTCGGATGAACCCGCGGCGTTGACTAAAGTGATTCTCGATTCGCTCGCTTTTCGATACGCATCGGTTCTTCGCTCCATCGAGTCCCTTACCAATCGCGAAATCAAAGGCGTCCAGATAATCGGAGGAGGCAGCCAGAACGGCTACCTCAATCAGATGACCGCCACCGCTACAGGCAAGCCGGTGCTGGCGGGCCCGTCTGAAGCGACGGCCATCGGCAACGTGCTGGTGCAGGCGATCGCGGGCGGCCGCTTCGCGTCGCTCGGCGCCGCGCGGCGGTTCGTGGGTGAACGCGTCCAATTGAGACGGTTCATGCCGCGGCCATCGGCGGCTTTGGATGATGCCGCGCGCCGCTACCTGGAGATCGAAGCTCGGTTCATGAATCAGGCTCTCTGTTGATAAGGAGGCGTGGGTGGCGGAAGGGCTATTCTGTGACGCCCGTTGCTCGAAATCAGACCGGCGTGTTGGAGTTGGGTTCACCGCGGAGACGCAGAGAACGCGGAGACAGCGCAGAGAGGAGTCAGGATGAGAGTGAATGATTTAACAGGGGTCATTATCGGGGCCGCAATAGAGGTGCATCGGGTGCTTGGGCCGGGGTTGCTCGAATCGGCTTATCAAGAGTGTCTGTGCCGGGAGCTTGCTCTTCGGGGCTTAAGCTTCAGACGCAAGGTTCCTCTGCCGCTCGAGTACAAAGGAGTCAAGCTGGAAAAAGGGTACGAACTCGACTTGCTCGTTGAAAGCTACTGCGTCGTTGAGATCAAGTCGGTGGACGCCTTGCATCCGATTCACGAAGCTTAGACATTGACGCATATGCGCCTCGGAGGCTGGCGAATTGGGTTATTGTTCAACTTCAACGTCGAGATTTTGAAGGCCGGGGGAATTCACCGCCTCGCTCTCAAACTCGACGAAAACGCGGAGGTTCGATAACTCCTCTCTGCGCTGTCTCCGCGTTCTCTGCGCCTCCGCGGTGAACCGGCCTTTGGCATCGCCCTAATTGCGCTCTCATGACCAAACTCTTAACCGCAACCGACATAACCAAATCCTACTCAGGCGTGCAGGCGCTCCGAGGCGCGTCGTTCGATCTGGTCTCGGGTGAAGTTCACGCTCTTGTAGGCGAAAACGGGGCCGGGAAATCCACTCTCGTCAAGATCATCACCGGTGCGGTTGACGCGGACGGCGGCGAGATCAAACTGAACGGCGAGCCGATCACTCATAACTCGCCGCGGCTCGCCAGGTCTCGCGGAGTCGCGGCGATCTATCAGCAACCGGCGCTCTTTCCCGA
Organism: Blastocatellia bacterium; assembly: GCA_023265195.1. GTDB lineage: Bacteria > Acidobacteriota > Blastocatellia > UBA7656 > UBA7656 > QHVH01. The sequence continues at coordinate 6,527 of JAHFUG010000217.1, forward strand.
TCTCACGGTCACGGAGAACATCGCGCTAGGCTTCGATCGCACGTCTCCGTGGAGCCGAATTGACTGGAAGCGCCGCCGCCGCCGCGCCGCGGAGTTGTTATCGCGAGTCGGCGCCGGCTTCGATTCCGAAGCCCTGGCGGGCAGTCTCTCGATGCCGAGGCAGCAGTTGGTCGAGATAGCCCGCGCCCTCGGGGCCGACGCAAATATCTTAATCATGGATGAGCCCACGGCTTCGCTGTCTCAGGAAGAGACCCAGGCGCTCTTTGAAGTAATTCGGGGCCTTCGCGCTCGTGGAGCCGGCGTCGTTTATATATCGCATCGGCTGGAAGAACTGACGGCCATCGCCGACCGCGTGACTGTGCTGCGCGACGGCCGATCAGTCGCCACTCGCGGGGTTTCGGAGATCAACGAGCGAGACCTAATTTCGCTGATGGTGGGACGCGAGCTTTCTACGGTCTTCCCCAAAAAGGAGGTCGAGTTCGGAGAGGTCGTGCTCGAACTGCGCGATCTCGGCTGCAGCGGCGCCGCCGTCCGAAGCGTGAATCTTTCGGTGCGCGCTGGAGAGATCGTGGGCCTGACCGGATTGGTGGGCGCAGGCCGTACGGAGCTGGCGACAACGGTTTTCGGATTGACTCCGCCTGATTCCGGAGAGATTCTGCTGCGTGGCAAGCCGGTCAGAATCACAAGCCCAATCGACGCGATCGCGCAGGGCCTTGCTTATTTACCCGAAGATCGGCGGCGCCACGGAGTCATTCTCGACATGCCGCTGAGCGCAAACATCACGCTTGCGTCGCTCGATCGGCTCTCGCGCTCAGGTGTTTTGGATTCTCGAAAAGAGCGAGAGATCGCGTCGGAGTACACCGCACGATTGGGAATCAAGACGCCCGCGATCTTCGCGCCCGTTTCAACGCTCTCCGGCGGAAATCAGCAGAAAGCCGCTTTGAGCCGATGGCTGGCCACAAAGCCGTCAGTGCTGATCCTGGATGAACCGACTCAGGGCGTCGATGTCGGCGCGAAATCAGAGATACACGCGTTGATGAGCGAGTTGGCTGGCCGGGGCGCCGCCGTTCTGATGATTTCGTCCGACCTGCCTGAGATTCTCGGAATGAGCGACCGCATAGCGGTTATGCGCGGCGGGACGATTGTCGCGACAGTCCAGCGCCGCGACGCAAGCCAGGAAGAAATTCTCTCGCTTGCGATCGGCCGAGGCGCACGCGAGCCACAATCGGAACTGGGAGACATCGGCGCTTGAACCGGGCCGCGTGATGGGTGGCCACCTGTAAATACAGTCAGCGAGCGACTGGGCTCGTTGGCTAAAGCGGCACTTTATTCCGTGACGTCGGATGAAGAAAATTAAATCGGGAGAAAGGACGATGCTATACCTGAAGGCGTTGTTTGCTCTGCTTCTTCTCTCAGGGGGAGGCGTTACCAAAGAACCGATAACAATCTATCTCGCCGGGGATTCAACGATGGCGGAAAAACTCCCGGACAAGCGCCCCGAGACCGGTTGGGGCGAAGCGTTCGGGAAATTCTTCAAAGAGGGCGAGGTTCGCATTGACAACCGCGCGAAAAACGGCCGAAGCACGCGGACCTTCATCGGGGAGAAGCTCTGGCAGGGCATCGTCGACAAACTGAAACCGGGCGATTACGTCTTCATTCAATTCGGCCACAACGACGGAGCCAAAGAAAGAGTGGACCGCTACACGCCGCCTGAGGACTATCGAAAGAACCTGGTGAGGTTCGTCAACGACGTGCGCGAGAAGAAGGCGAATCCGGTGCTTCTGACGCCGGTGATGCGGCGCCGTTTCGACAAAGACGGCAGATTTCAAGACTCACACGGCGAATACCCCGGCGTCGTGCGAGCGGTCGCCGCGGACACAAAAGCCCCACTCATCGATATGCACCGCAAGAGCGAAGAGGTTCTCGAGCGATACGGTCCGGAGGAGTCACGAACACTCTTTCTGCATCTCAAGCCGGATGAGAACGTAAGCTATCCCAAAGGCATTGAAGACAACACGCATTTCTCGCCGCTTGGAGCGGAAGTGATGGCGGCGTTGGCGGTGGAAGGAATCCGCGAGTTGAAGCTCGGTTTAGCCAGATGCCTGAAGACAAGCCCGCAAACGTTGGGCAAGCAAAAGCCAAGCGCTGAAGGAACTGTGCTGGAAAAGCGGCTGCGTCGTTGACTCTCTCTCCAACACTTGATAGAAAGAAGCAGGTTTCAGGAATTGATGAATGATGATTGATGATTGATGATTGGGGAAGCTAGGGGAATTGATGATTGAGGAAGCTAGGGGAATTGATGATTGATGATTGATGATTGGGGGAGCTTGGGAAGGGGAATTGATGATTGATGAATGATGATTGATGATTGGGGGAGCTTGGGAGGGGAATTGATGAATGATGATTGAGGAAGCTAGGGGAATTGATGATTGATGATTCAGGATTGATGATGAATGCAACATCTATTGGCAATACTGGCTCCTGAATCCTGAATCCTGAATCCTGAATCCTGAATCCTGAATCCTGAATCCTGAATCCTGAATCCTGAATCCTGATTCCTGATTCCTGAATCCTGATTCCTGAATCCTGAGTCCGTTAATCGTGGGAGATTCTAATGGCCGACACCTTAATAGAAGTCCTTCATGTAACCAAGCACTATAAGCGAGACGCGATCGATATACCCGTGCTCGACGACGTCAACATCGAGATCGCTCGGGGTGAGTTTCTCGCGCTCATGGGTCCGTCGGGCTCGGGCAAGACGACGCTGCTCAACCTGATCGCTGGAATAGACCGGCCCAGCTCGGGCCGCGTCGTCGTGGATGGCAAAGACATCGTCCGTCTTGGCGAAAAAGAGCTTGCCCAGTGGCGCGCCCGGCACATCGGATTCATCTTTCAGTTGTACAATCTCATCCCCGTCTTGAGCGCATTCGAAAACGTCGAGCTGCCGCTCCTCCTCACGAAGCTCTCGAGGAAGAAGCGGCGCGAGCACGTGATGACGGCGCTTTCAGTCGTTGGATTGGAAGATCGAGTCAATCATTATCCGCGTCAACTATCCGGCGGCCAGGAACAGCGAGTGGCCATCGCCCGCGCAATCGTGACGGATCCGACTCTTCTCGTCGCCGACGAACCGACCGGCGATCTCGACGCGAAATCCGCCGATGAAATACTCGATCTAGTAAGGCGGCTCAACGGCGAGTTCAACAAGACCGTCATTATGGTGACTCACGATCCTCACGCGGCCGCTTACGCTCACGCGGTGCTGCATCTCGAAAAGGGTCTGCTCAGCAAATCAGGAGGCGTACATGAAGTACCTGCGGCTCATAGTTAAGAACATCGGCAGAAACAAACGCCGCACGGCGCTGACCGTCATGAGCGTCTCCATCTCCGTCTTTTTGCTCGCGACGATGCGCTCGGTGATCACCACGCTCGATGGCAACTCGACGCCGTCCGGCGCCGAGTTGAGAGTCATCGTCAGGCGCAACACGTCTCTCGTCGATGCAATGCCTGAAGCATACGGGGAGAAAATCGCGCGGATAACGGGCGTCAAAGCCATCTCTCCGGCCAACTGGTTTGGAGGCGTCTATAAAGAAGACAAGCCGAAGTACTTCTTCGCGCAGTTCTACGTAGACGCCAGGACGATCTTCGACGTCCAGAGCGAATATCAAATCTCGGACGCGGAGAAGACCGCGTTTCAACAAGAGAGGACCGCGGCCATCGCCGGCCGCAAGCTCGCCGAAAAGCACCAGTGGAAACTCGGCGACGTCATAGAATTGAAGGGAGCGATATACGCCGTGAACCCGCGCCTCACGCTCCGAGGAATTTATACCGGGCCTCAGGAAGAATCGTTCTTTTTTCACCGCGAGTATGTGGAAGAAGCGCTTGGCAGGCCTGGTGAAGTAGGCACTTACCGGGTCAAGCTCGACCATCCGGACAGCGCGCCGAGCGTTATGGAATCGATCGACAAGATGTTCGCCAACTCTTCCGCGCCGACCAAAACCGAGACCGAAGCCGCCTTCCAAGCCAGCTTCGTCTCGATGCTCGGCAACGTAAAGGGTCTGATCACCGGGATCGGGCTCGTCGTCGTCTTCACGATCAGTCTCATCGGCGCGAACACGATGGCGATGAGCGCGCGCGAACGATTCACCGAGCTGGCCGTGATGAAAGCGTTGGGCTTCAGGCCGGGTTTGATCCTCACTTTGGTGCTTTCGGAGGCCGTCGCGATCTCGATGATCGGCGGCTTGCTTGGAGTGTTCGGAGCCAAGCTCCTGTATGAATTCACCAACGTCGACTTCTTTGGTTTTCTTCAGAACTACAAAGTAACTGGTTCGACGCTCGTTCTGGGCCTGGCGGCGTCAGCGGTCATCGGACTTTTCAGCGGAGGCATACCGGCCATAAACGCCGCGCGAATTCGCATCGTCGATGGACTGCGCCGAGTTGCTTGATCCGATACGGGTGAAACATGGCGATACCGCTCAAGTACAATCTGAGGAACCTCTTCGTGAGACGAGTCACGACGCTGATGACCGTCTTTACGGTCGCGCTGGTCGTCGCCGTCTTCATAGCGATCATGTCGCTGGCGAATGGATTGTCGTCGGCGTTGGTCTCGACTGGAGCGGTCGAGAACGTCATCGTTTTACGCGACGGCTCTCAAACCGAAATTCAGAGCACCGTCACGCGCGAGGCCTTTCAGATCATTCAAACTCTGCCGGGCGTCGCGCGAGATTCGAAGGGAAGACCGCTTGCCTCGGCTGAAACCGCGGTGCTGGTCAACCTGCCTCGCCGTGGAACGGGCCAGCCGTCCAACGTGACCATTCGAGGCGTTTCCGAAACCGGCTTCGCGATGAGACCGCAGGTCAAGCTGGTCGCGGGTCGGATGCTGAGACCCGGTTTGGGAGAAGCGATAGTCAGCCGAACGATATCCGAGCGATTTGAATCCACCGCGATCGGAGAGACCATTCACCTCGGCCGGCGCGACTGGAAGGTCGTGGGTCTGTTCGATGCGGGCGGCACGGCGTTCGACTCGGAGATTTGGGCCGATGTGAACGACGTCGGCGGCGCATTCGACCGCGTGAACTATTCATCGGCGCTCTTGCGGGCGGAAAACGTAGCGGCGCGCGATCTTCTAAAGGATCGAATCGAAGCCGAGCAGCGGTTGAAGCTGGAGGCGAAGCCCGAGCTCAAATACTACGAAGAACAAACCAGCGCGGGCGGCCCGATCAAGGCGTTGGGAATCTTCGTCGGTGTGATACTGGGCATCGGCGCCTGCTTCGGCGGAATGAACACGATGTACGCGGCGGTCGCGTTTCGCACGCGAGAGATAGGAACGCTCAGGGCGTTGGGATTCTCGAAAGCGAGCATTCTCACGAGCTTCGTAATCGAGTCGGTGATAATCGCGCTCATAGGCGGCGTGGTTGGTTGCGTTCTTTCGATCCCGTTCAACGGCGTCGCCACGGGAACGACGAATTTCAGAACCTTCAGCGAGCTGGCGTTTAGCTTTCGAATCACTCCCGATCTGGTGATATCGGCATTGATCTTCGCGGCGATAATGGGAGTCTTCGGCGGATTATTGCCATCGCGTTTCGCGGCTCGAATGCCGATCACAAAGGCGCTACGCCAGATGTAGGAGACCACTGATGATTGGGAGAGGGGGAAG
>JAHFUG010000588.1 GCA_023265195.1 Blastocatellia bacterium
TTTTCAAGAAAAAAATGCGCGGGATTGGCCGAAATTGGCTCGATGGGACGAAAACCCGGACTCGGATTCCCCTTGTAATCGGGGTCAGAAGCGGCTATTTTGCACCGGAAAGTAGCTAGCTCAAGCAAAAAAAGAGGCGAAGGTCGCCCTTCGCCTCAAGAGATCTTATCAGTCTAGTCTGTTACTGCCGCACGATCCGTACGTCGTCTACTCCCGCCTCAACGAGGCTCGCCGTACCGGCGTCAGCCGCCTGAATAAGTATCCGAATGGATTGCCCCGCGAAGGCGTTCAGACTCACGCTGGTAGAGGTAAACGCGCCGTTCACGTTTACCGCCTGACCAAGTCTTTGGAACACCTGTGTCGTTGTCGTTCCGCTGACGATGCTCACGCGCAAGAAGTCCGCGCTGGTGGCGTTGGTTCCATGAGCAAGGTAGGAACTGAATGACAACGTCAAAGTTCCCGTCGCCGGCAGAGCTATCAATGGTGAGCGGATCGACGTCGTCCCGCCATCGATGTCGTTCGCTCCAGCGGAAGCGCCCGCCAGGCGTCCGGTAACCAGGTCGTTCACGCCGCTAACCGTCGTGCTAACCTGCTTCACTCCACCCGAGTTGGTCGCCTCTGGGACCCCGCGCTCCCAGATGCCAGTGACGGCGGTGTCCGTGCCGCCCGGGTTCACCGCCCAGCCCAAATCGGATTCGAAGTTGTCGAAAAAGACGACCGGGTTATTGCCATTGCAATCGGCGGGCACATCCGTCGCCGCGTTGTGGGTAGTGCCATTGTTGCCGGTAGCCGAGTTGCCCATGCCGTGCCGCGCAAAAACGGTCCAGATTGCGCAACGGTTCGCGCCGGCGTTGATGTTCTGATCGGCCTGGAGGATCCCGTCTCGCGCGTTCAGCATCGACGGGCCGCAGGGCGTAAACTTCATGCCTTGAAGAACAAGCCTGTCGGCAATCGTAGCACCGAGTTGCGTCCGAAGATCCCAAAGCGCCGCCGCCCAGATTTCGCCGTCGCGATGCACCTCGAATCCACCGACTCCAAGATCGGCGTACGAATCCATCACAGGATCCGCGGGCACCGTGTAAGCAGCCCGCCGTATTCCCGCTGTCAGGTTGTTAGTCACGAACTCACCGACTCGGCCGTCATTGTAGAAGGTTATCGCCCAGTAGTCGGACCATCCTTCACCCATTGCTCCGGCCTGCGTTCCGCCCAGGCAGCTTGTGTTAGCGGGTCCGCCTACTAAACGGTTCGATACGCCGTGTCCAAACTCATGGAGAACCACGTCGCCGTCGAAGTCGCCATCGCGATCGTCCGTCAGATCCGCCGTTCCCCTGGTGAATATGAACATCTGCATACGCGGCCGTGATCCCTCCGGCGGCGTTGAGAAGTTGGCGTTGTTGGTGCCCGACCCGTCTTGCGCTTCAGCGTTGACGGGGTCGTTACCGGTCCCGCCGCGGCCGAAGTTGTCGGTCTGAAAATTCCCGGCCGACTCGGTGAAACCCAGGTTGTACACAAAGTCGTGCATGATGTTGCAGAAGTAGAACAGGTTCGTTACCGCGGCGGGCCTCTCCGTTCGCGGGTCAACGCCCAGCGCGAACGAAAAAGTGAAGTCCTGGTTCGCCGCCGAAGCCCGGCCGTTCGAAAGGCCGGTCGTGTTGTTAGCGTCGGGTTGATTGTTCGCGTCGGTGTCCAGATACGCGTCGACGTTGTTGCCGGTCGTGACGGTCGAAGCTCCCATCCAACCAGCCGCCGTGTTGATAGTCGTGTCGCCGACAAAAGAGCGGATCGATCTGGTTCCCAGACCATTGTCGGGGAAAACCGTACCCTGAGCCACATCGGAGTACAGGTTGTATCGGAACAGCAAGCCGCCGCTGTTGGCGTCCAAACAGATCTCGTACCACTGGCTCGATCCTATGTCGAGATAGAAGTGCCACGCCAGAACGGGAGTCTCGTCGACTTCCATCACGCGAAGGTCGGAGATTATGTTCTCATGACCCGCGCCCAGCGGATTGGCGATAGTGCTCTTCCCGCCCCGCGTTTCACGCGCCTTGATAATGTCAAAGCTTCCGGACGGCGCCTCGGCTCCGGCCTGCTCGAACGCCATTCGCAGCGCTTCCTCTTCCGCGATACGTGGCTTCGTTCTTATGCTGGCGCCGGGAATCAGGTAGCCTTCATTCACCGAGGTCACTTCGCCCGCCGAATCAACGACGACTTGGACGTGGCCGTGAAAGACACTCACGCCGCCCACCGTTTGCCCGTAGGCGAGAAACGTCGCGCCTCGGTCGTTGTCTTCGTTCTCGAGGTTGAGCTGGCGGATTTCTCGCTTGCTCAGCCCGAATACATCCGAGTTGTTGCTCAAGAAGCCGCGAGCGACGTCGTCAGGCGCTTCCGAGCTGGCTTGCGACAACGGAGCCCCGTAATTGAAAAAGACCTTTGGTACTTTCGAGCTGTTCAGCTCAACTTTGAGTTGTTCACGAAACGACGGATCCTGCCGTTCGCTAAATGCTTCTATAGCGCTCAATCGCGCTTTAATCACGGGATCATCGGCTACGGCTTTGATGTCAAACCTCTCCTCGGCTTGACGCCGAATATCAAAGTTCGGGAGCGCCAAGGCCACGGGTCCTTGATGTCCCCCCCACGATGACTCGCCCGCCGGAACCGGAGCCTGAGCCGCCGCTTTTCTCGCGGCGAACTGTGGCGCTGCCAGGAACGCGGCCAGAGCAATAGCTAACCAGAGGTAAAACGTTTTGCGCATGTTAATGTCTCCTCGTTACTCGCCAAAGGCTTGTTATGCGCACGGGCTTCCCCCGCGCGCCGTTTCTAAATAAGCGATTCGCGGAAAGCATTTCGAGAATCGCTTTATGCCCGCATAGGCGAACGAATGCCGAACCACTCGCCTCTTCAACGGGACCGCTCCCAAAGCTCGGTTTCCCTTGCCTGCTTTTGGAACTGACGCGGACCCTCCGAACTAAATCCGCATCAGTAAGAAATTACAGGCAAGAGCCCCCCTAGGCGGGCCTACTCTTATTCCAGTTGAAGGCAACTGCTCTTGGAAATCAGGAAAAGCGGAACGCGTTCCCCTTCGCGTTCTTCCTACTCAAATGCAGGGGGGCCGATCAACTGACATTACCCAACATCTGACGTGCGCGACCTTAGAATTCTCGGTGTGTGATGCACACTCTCTTTTAAAAACGTGCGCAATTCAATCATGAGTTAATACGCCTGTCAAGCATTAGATGAATACGCTACCTGTTCGGGTTATTCGGGGCGACAAGGAGAAGTTGAGAATCAGACCGCCTCTGACTGTGGAATCCACACCCGGTTGCCGGCCTCTCATTGGCGCAAGAGAGGAGTGTTGCCTGAATCATGCGAATGGACCACTATGTGCGCCTCACTGTGCAAGCAACATTTGACCGCGGCATTCAGCGCCCTCCATTAGCGAAGAGCCTACCGAACGGTTGGGAAGGCGAATAAACTTCAGATGTCCTCGATTATTCACTGGTTCACCGATTGAGACTCATGGCCTATCGTAGGCCAAATGCCTCGCCGGCAGGTCAATTTTCAGACCCTTCGGCAATGTTGGAGAGTTAAATTGCCGGGGGCCCCTTTTTGATTCGAGAAAGCAACTTGCCTTTCTGTTCAGGCGACGTGAGCCACACCGACTCCACCCACCAGGTGGCGCCCGCATCGTTGACAAATCGCGAAGAAAGAGTTTCTCGCAAAGACGCAAAGATCGGCGCAAAGGCCGCAAAGCAGCCCGGAAAAATTAGATTCTTCGGGTTTGCTTCGCCGGCGGGCTTTTTGTTGCG
>JAHFUG010000218.1:0-9757 GCA_023265195.1 Blastocatellia bacterium
TGTAGCTGATGAGATTCGTGATCGCCGCGATTGGGATCGCCGCCTTGAAGATGCTCGTCTGCGTTATCAACCAGGCGCTCAACTGGCCGCCGTAGCTCACGCCTTCGACGCCAAGGCGGTCTCGGTCGATCCACAAATACCGCCGCATCGCCGCGCTCAAGCCGTACAACACGTCTTGAGCTTCGTTGCCGTTCTGATCTCCAAAGACCCCGTCGGCGAACTGTTGTCCGTAACCAGTCGAGCCTCGGTAGTTCACCATCAACGTGGCCCATCCGCGCGCCGCGTACACTTGATTCTTGAAGTTGAACGCCGGGCCCTGCTGGCCGTGAGGACCGCCGTGAATGACGACGATCAGCGGATGCTTTGACGCCGCGGTTTGGCCGAGCGGTTTGGTGAGAAACGCTTCGACTTCGTACTTGTTGTCGTTGCTTATGAAGGTGAACGGCTCGACTTCCGCGATCTGCTTGCCGGCAAGAACCTGAGCGTTGAGATCGGTGAGTTTCCTCGCGATTCCGGAACCAGCCTTCAGGAAGAGTTGTGGAAGATCGCCTGGAATCGAGAAAGCGTAAGCGATGGCGCCGCTCTTCGACACCGACCAGGCGCCCACGGTTCCTCTTTCGCTAATGATCGGTTCGGGCTTGCCTCCCGCGGCGGGCAAGCGGTACAAACGCACGTTGCCGCGCTCCTGGACGCTAAAATAAACGGCGCCGCCGTCCGCCGACCATTGAGGCGCGCCCTGCCGGTTGTCGATCATCGACGCCACCTCGCGGCGGTTGGCGCCGTCGGCGTCGATCAACCAGACGTGCGTGTCTTCCATCGTCGTTTCAAGATCGGTGAGTCCCCGTTTGGTTGCGCGATACACGATGCTCTTGCCGTTGGGCGACCAACGCGGCTCGTATTCCGCGCTTTCGGTCGCGGTCAGTCTTCGCATCGAGCCGTCCGATACCCGAATCGTCAGCAAGTCGTAGTTGAAGAACTGATCCTCGTTGGGCTCGCGATTCGAAATAAAGGCTATCTCTTCTCCGTTTGGCGACCAATCGATCGAATGCTCGTAGTGGGTCCCGCTCGTGAGCTGCCGAACCTGGTTACTCGCTAAGTCGACGATAAAGATGTGAAGGCGCCTATTATCGTTGAAGTGGCTGAGGCCCTCGGCGAAGTCCGGTTTATAGAGATAGCGCGTGATGACTATGGGATCGCCGGTGGCGTCTTCGGTCTCGGGGCCTGGGGTTGAAGAAATGAATGCGATGCGTTTCCCGTCCGGAGCCCAGGCGATGCTCTTGCCGGTTGTGGGCAATGGGCTGTTTGTTCCGCGCATCTCCGACAGGAACCTGCCGCCTGAGCCATCGGACCGAACAACCATCAAACTCGACTTCGCACCCTGTTGCCCTTGATAGGCAATCCACTGCCCGTCAGGAGACCATTCTGGGTTCGAAGAAAATACTGTCTCGCCGCCGATTCTATTTGATTTGCCGTCGGCGAGCGTCATGACCCACAGTTGAGAATAAGGCCGCTCCGGGCCGTCATTGTTCAACACGGTGTATGCAACGCGAGAACCATCCGGAGAAAATTGTACGTCGCCTACGGAGCGAATTTTGAGCAAGTCGGCGTTTTCGATTCCGCGCGATTGTGAGTAACCCAAGATCGCCACCACCGCGATTATCGACGCCACAATGACCAGAGACGAAAATCGAAACCCCTGCATTAAACAAGTCACCATCCTTTCTTAGACGTATCAGTCTTATACTCCCCACGCCGGTTTTCTTCAATGGATGGCCAGCGCGGCGTTAGGAAAGACTACAGATCCATTCTAAGCGAGGCGTCCGCGAGATATCTTGCAAACAGGGATTCGAGTTTCTCTTCAGTCCGGCCCGTGAGGACCTAACTGGCCGAGGGCTCCGTCCGTGACGCCGTCCGTAGGAGGGCCATGTTTATGGTGGGAATCGGGCGTATAGTCCGCCTTCCGTCAGGGGGGCCATGTCAATTTGTGTTTCAAGGGAGGAATAAAGCCGTTTCCATTTTCAGAAAAATACATGGCCCTCCTAACGGAGAGCGAATGCTGTCTTGATCGTTGCTACAAACACTGGCCTCTGCTGGAGGGCCGGAATGGAATGGGCAAAGTCCGGATGCGGCAGGTCATTTCTTCACCAGCACCACCGGCGATTGCTCAGCCGCGCGGATTCGCTCAAAGAAGCTCCGCACCTTCGGGTAATCGGCGACTGGAATCGTCGCCTGACGCACAATCAGAGTTCGCGTGAACAGAAGCGAGCCATCTTTGACGGCGTAGCTGGTAGAGTAGTTCCCAAACGGCGTCTCCAGCTTGACCGCATCCGGTAACTCGTCCACGTCGAAGGCGGGAGGGAGCTTGATCTTCACCGTCTCGGTGTAAGCGTAGCCTTCAAGCATCACGGGATAGGTGCGCGCGGCATCGGTAAGAAAAAGGTGCTCGCGGCGCGAAACGATCGCCGGCTTGAACACCAGCAGACGGCCTTGCATCAACTGTCCGTAGGCCGGCGCCTTGAAATCGACGTCAAGCGCGAAGCGCCCGTCAGCGATGTTGTCCGATGGCTCCACTCTCGAAACGCGCGCCCCGTTGGCCCCGCTGGAGATCCATCCTTCGATCCGCTTAACGTAATCCGATCGGGGCAGTGAGCGGAACTCGCCCCGGTGAGGGGCCGCTGACTGGCCGAAGGATCGCTCGTGCAGGCTGGCGGAAATCGAGCCGTCGGGCGTAAGGACGGCTTCCACATGGCGCTCGAGGAGGTTCGACTCGGGCGGCGTCGCCGGCATTCGCAGCAGCCCGCCTGCCTCGCCCGCGACAACCAGAGCCAGGCTGCCTTGCTCGTGGCCGGGGAGATCACCTACAGGCGTGTTGTCATCGGTGGGATCGAAAACCAGGAGCCGGCCTAGTCCAGGATGATTCACGATGGTTGCAGCCTTCGTTGCATCGCCTATCGTCACGGCTATGATGCAGTGATTGAATTGCTGTGGCGACGCCCACTCCTCGCGAACAAACGTTCGGTCGCCCGAATAGATGCAAACAAGATAGGACTTAATCCCCACCGCCTTGAGCATCGCTCGCATCAAGTTCGCTTTATCCTTGCAGTCGCCGTAGGATTTGGCGAACACTTCGAGGGATGAATGCGGGCGATAGCCGCCGCCGCGGCCGACACCGGTTTGAATTGCGACGTAGTTCACGCCTTGAACGTAACGCCCGATGGCTTGAATGCGTTCAAGTTCCGATTTTGAATCGGCGACGATCTGTTTTGCCTTTCCCGCGAGCGCATCATCGAGCAACGCCTGCGGCTCGCTCAACTCCGTAAGCCAGAGCGAAACGTCCTTCCAGTCCCTGAACACTCTGCCGAGGCCGGCCTTCTTGTCAGGCGGTGGAAAGTAGCTCACGGCCAGTCTCGGAGCAATCGCCGTTACCCTCGGGCTGGCGGGCTCTTCCTCAATATGAGGCAGGTCCCGAAGTTCCCATGAATAGGTCGAGCCAGTGGCGGTTGGTTCGATCCTCGCGTGATTCAAAGTCACGGCCTCGGCGCGCCAACCGGCGGGAAGAGTGATCGTTATCCGCGAGACCGCGGTTGGCAGGCGGCCTTGAAACTCCCAGTCGAACTGCGTGAACACCGAGCGATCTTCAGCAATGGATTCGTAGCCGAAGACGGCTCCGGCTTCGGCGTCGTCGCGAGCCGAGATCAGTTTCATTCGAACCTCGTTGAAGACGTCATTTGGCGCGGCGGCCACATCCAAAACCTCGTCCTTGCCGAGCTTCTTAACCGTACCCGCGGGCCGTATGAGCCAAGCCCGCATCTCACGCACGTTGCCGGTGTCAGTTAGATATGAAACCGCCCCGGCCGCCTCGCTTCTACCCTCGTTTGTGAGCAGCTTTATCACGCGGCGCTCGGTAGTGGTCACCTTGCCGTTTTCTTCGACCCTGATGTTCCGTTCTCTGAGCAGCACGACCGCCGGAACGGTCTTGGCGTATGAAGAAGCAGGCTGCGAGGCGGCGCTGCGCAGCCACTCCGGCGCGTCGTCGCCCGCGCGCGCATTCCGGCTCATCAATACAACAGCGATCAGAAAGGCGATAAGGAGCGAGTTCCGGGCGGCGCGAGCCGGCCTGGAGAGTTGGCGCCGCCCAGTGGAACGGTATGGGGCGTCTCCATCGAGTAAGGTTTCTTTATTCCGTGTCATACTCAACCATCGAGGTTCGAACGCGTCTACTGACTGACCGCGTTTTGTTTTAGAGTGATCGTATGATTGTCGCTCTTGTAAACCGCATCGAACAACTGCTTCAACCCGTTGTAGCCCGCCGCGGGAAATAGCAAGCCGTCGAGTCTGAACCTCCGCTCGTACTGAAGCGCTTCGGCGTCCCCTACGACCGAGATCTTGACCTTATAGTCAAACACGTTGGAGGCGCCGAACGGCTCCGGCGAGTCGGCGTTGTCCAGTGCGAAGCCAGCCGGGAGATCGATCGTCACCCGGTCTTCTTCCATCCACGAATAGTGAAAGTAAACGGCGTGCTTGCGCTCACCCGCCGAGAACAACGCTCCAACGCCTTTCTCAAAGAAGCCAGGCTGCAAAAAGAGCCGCTTCCCGGTCCGCTGCGCGTAGCCGGGCGCCCGTATGTGAAAGGAGTAGACAAACGGTTTGGCGGGATCGGCCACGTTTTCTACATGAATATTCGATAGCTCGGCGGCGCTCATTCGTCTTTTGATCATATCGCGAAGACTCTTCTCTCGTTGCTCCTCGGACTCATCGTCGTTTTCCTCTTTTTTTTCTATAGCGAAGTGGCCCGTGTACTCCACGCGCACGTCGCCTTCGAGCGTTCCGTCCTCGCTTAACCGAAGCTTGGCGCTACGTTTCTGAATCGACTTTTCGGATGTCGACACCGGCGTGCTCACAATCACCGTCTGAACGGGATCGGCGATCAACGCCTTCACGCCTTCCTCCTGCCACCGCAGCATTCCGAAAGGAATGTACCGGCCGGCGGGATCGAAAAACTTCCAGCTATCGCCGACCCACACGGCAATATTAGAGGCGCGCAGGAAATACAGATTTACAAAGTAATCATATTCGTTCGGAACGTAGAATATGTCGCCGCGGTCGGCGAGACGGGCAAGCCGCGCATCGAATCCGGCTGCATTCGCGAGGGCGCCAAAGAGAAAGTCTATGTCTTGGCCCGTGCCTGTTCCGCGCTTCAACGTATCGGCGGCGGTCTTATTCTCTTTCAGTTTCGCGAGGTCGTCGCCGGTCAGCCCGGACGCATCGTCGTTGATGTTTTTGATCCTGGTCTTGCAAAAGTCGAAGAGCCGCTCCAGCTTTTGGTCCTGTGTTGAAGCGCCGCCGATCGCCGCCTGAGCCGCCCGTCTTATGTCGTCATCCACCTTCATCTTCGATCTGGTTTCATCGAAGACCACCCTGTCGAAATCTATCGGCAGCACGAATAACGACGGCTGGTAATAGGCGAGCATCCAGGAGCGCACCTGGTCCGCTGGGGGCATGTTAGGCTCATCGTGAAACGCGTGGACGTTGGCCATCGTGAAGCTGAAGCGCCCGTCCTTCTCCTGAGTCATCGGAGTGTTCGCCATGTTGAACCCTTTACCGCGAAAACGCAGAGACGTGCCGGAAGCGGTCTTTATCGTGTACTTGATGAGTCGAATCGGAATGTCTCTCTGAAAGACCAGACGCGCGAAAGCGCCCGCGGAATTATGTCTCGTTTCGCGCCAGCGATACTCGATTATCACGCCGGGTTCAACGGCCGGCATCGCGAAAGTCTTGGCGCTTATTCTCGTGCGGCGAAGCTTAACAAGAGTGTCGTCGAAGATGGATTCCTTCTTCAATTCAACTATCGCGCCGTCGGCTTTGATAGTGCGTCCGGCGACGTCCTCGATTTTGTTCCTGGAAGAGTACGGGAGTTCTACTTTGCCCATCAATTCCTTGCCGCGCTCGGTGAATATCTTTATGCGGACGTAGTTCGCGAAAACCGTCTTGTCGACGCTGAAGTCCACTTGCACGTCCCAGAATATTACTTCCGCGTCAGCGTCTGACTCCACGACAGGCGCTTTCAACGCCAGGTGCGCTGGGTCGATGGGCCTCCACTCATCGCCCGCCAGCGCCGGAACGGACGCGAGGAGGAAGCAAATGAGCGCAAGGAACTCGCGTGCGAATGCTCGATGTAACGTCATTTAGAGTGTCTCCTCTTCAATGGTCGAGTATGCTGGACCGTATTTCTCATGTCCGATCTTCGAATTGACGCAGTGTGAGGGAGAAACTCCCTTACACTTGTTAAGACGAAAGGTATCCTACTCGATAAACAAGACGTTTCGTTTTTTTTCGGAGCCTCATCTAGTGGTGCTCGGCGGAATTGACCCCCCACAGCCCCTTGTTTAGAGTTCACGCTTCAGCGTGCCGCAGCCTAAAGGCTGAACTCTGAACGTCTCCCACCCGGACAATGGCTCGTTGCAGGTAAGAAACTTTCGCCGAGCACAACTAGTTGATTTTTTGATGTTTGGCGAACCCAGCCGATTTCTTCCCGCCAAGGCGAACTCAAAATCGTCAGAGTCCGGCGACAAGCCGGCGGCTTGTCGTCGTAGTTTGGCCGTTCTCACCCCGAAGGAGTTCCCGGTTTCGATTCAAAGCAGGCTACGACCTTCGCTTCTTTCTCAGGGACAGCAGCCAGATGACGAGCAGCGCAAAGAGCCCGCCCGAGGCGTCCAACATTGAATCGTAGATCGAGCCGCCCCTTTTGCGCGTGAGTGTCTGATGCAACTCATCCAGCAGCGACCATGCGGCGATGATCATCAGCGAATAGATGAACCACCTGAGCCGAAATGCAAACCTGCTGTCCGCCCTGAACGCTCGAAAGAGCAACGAAGCCAGCACGGCGTACTCGATGAAATGCGCCGACTTGCGGACCAAGTGGTTCATGCGCGCGATCGTGTGCTGGCTCGCGTGGCCTACGATCCATCCTAAGACCGTCTCGACAATCCCTCGCGTATTCTCGCCCGAGAACACGTCGGTGGAAAAGTAGTACATGGCGCCGAGCATGACTCCGACCGGAAGCCAGTACTTGACGAATCTTGTCGAGAGGGTGCTTGATGCCGGGGTCGCTGCCATCGCAAAACGGCCGGGACTCTTAAGTAAACTCCGCCCATTGCCAGGCGGTTGGGTGGAAGCAGAAAGCGCTATAGAGAGATTCGCATGAGAGCCGTGGTGTGGCCAGGAGAAGAGCGCCTTCGGCGGCCAGACATCGCGGCCAGGTCCACTGGGCCGACGCAAACCGCAGCCGCTTCAGTCAAGCGCCTGGGCCCCGGAAACCACTTCGATGATCTCGCGGGTTATCGACGCCTGGCGGACGCGGTTCATATTGAGCGTAAGATCGCTGATTACATCGCCCGCGTTCTTCGAGGCGGAATCCATCGCCGTCATTCGCGACCCGTGCTCGCTGGCGACCGACTCCAGTAAAGCGCGGAACACCTGGGTCTCAACATAACGAGGAAGCAGCTTGCCGAATATCTCCGCGGGTGGTTGTTCGTATAAGTAGTCGGTCAGAACCACGGGCTCATCGGCGCGCGGCGGCCGCGCCTCGGCGGCGAATTCCTCCGCTCCCACGGGCAAGACCTGCTTGACGGCGACTCGTTGAGACAGCACCGATTTGAACTCGCTGAAAATGACGAAGACTTTATCGACCGTGGATTCGTCCGCCGTGTAGATTTCCATAGCCTCGCGGGCTATCCTGGCCGCCGTCTCGTAGCTGACTCCGCGCACGCCGGCGTCGGTGTACTCCTCCAGTATTGGAACTCCACGCCGCTTGAAGAAGTCGCGGCCCTTGCGGCCTACGGCGATCATCTCCACTTGCTTGCCCGCGTGCTCGCGGATGAACTTCTGCGCGGCCTTGATGAGATTGGTGTTGAACGCGCCGCACAATCCCTTATCGGCGGTCATCAGCAACACTACATAATGCCGGTCGCCCCTTGGATCGAGCAGCGGATGATGATACTCGCCCGCCTTGGCCGCGAGCCGGCTCAGCACTCGGATCATTGCATTCGCGTAAGGTCTGGCCTTGACGACGCGATCTTGCGAACGTTTGAGATAAGCCGCGGCGACCATCTTCATGGCCTTCGTGATCTGCTGCATGTTGCGGACCGACCTTATGCGCCGCCTTATGTCTTGAAGGTTTGCCATATCAACTCATCAATGCGCCGCGGCCGCCTGTTTCCCAGATGCGGACTCGAACAGGAGGGCGAACTCGGTGACGGCGGTCTTCATGTCTTCCTTCAATTCGTCAGATAGAATCTTCTTCTCCGCGATGGCTTCAAGCAGGGAGCCCCGCGTATTGCGGCAGAATTCGATGAAGCCCCGCTCGAACTCCCGAACGCGATCGACCTCGAGGCCGTCAAGATAACCGTTCGTTCCCGCCCAGATGATGAGCACTTGCTCTTCGACCGCCATTGGAGCGTACTGAGGTTGCTTCAGTATTTCGACCAGACGGCGCCCTCGCCTCAACTGAGCTTGCGTGGCTTTGTCCAGGTCTTCTTCGGAGCCGAACTGCGCGAACGCAGCCAGGTCGCGGAACTGCGCCAGCTCCAGCCGCAGGGTCCCGGCGACTTGTCTCATCGCTTTGATCTGAGCGGAACCGCCGACCCGGCTCACCGAGTTGCCGACGTTGATCGCCGGCCGCACGCCGGAGTTGAACAGATCAGACTCGAGAAATATCTGTCCATCGGTTATCGAGATGACGTTCGTAGGAATGTACGCGGAGAGGTCGCCCGCCTGCGTTTCGATGATGGGCAACGCGGTGAGGCTTCCGCCGCCGCGCTGATCGGAGAGCTTCGCCGCCCGCTCGAGCAATCGCGAATGCAGATAGAACACGTCGCCTGGATAGGCTTCTCGTCCGGGCGGTCTTCTAAGCAGCAGCGATATCGCGCGATACGCCCACGCATGTTTCGAGAGATCGTCGTAGATGCACAGGGCGTGCTGGCCCAGGTCGCGGAAATACTCGCCCATCGCGCAGCCGGCGTAGGGCGCGATGTACTGCATAGCCGCGGGAGCCGACGCCGACGCATCGACTATGATCGTGTAAGACATCGCGTCGTGATCTTCGAGGGTCTTCCGCACTTGCGCGACCGTTGATTCCTTCTGGCCGATCGCAATGTAAATGCAAATCAGGTCTTTGCCCTTGGAGTTGATGATCGTGTCGACGGCGATAGCGGTCTTGCCGGTTTGACGGTCGCCTATTATCAACTCGCGTTGTCCGCGGCCGATGGGAACCATCGAGTCGATGGCCTTGAGGCCGGTGAGCATCGGCTCTCGAACCGGCTGCCGATCGATTACGCCGGGCGCGAGTTTTTCGAGCGGGTTGAACTTGCCGGCCGTGTCAATCGGGCCTTCGCCATCGAGCGGTCTTGCAAGTGGATCGACGACCCGGCCGATCATCTCTTCACCGACCGGTATCGACATGATTCGCTTGGTTCGGCGGACCTCGTCCCCTTCCTTGATCTTGTGATAATTGCCGAACAGCACGGCGCCCACCTTGTCTTCTTCGAGGTTGAGGGCGATTCCGGCCACCTCGTGCGGTAAGGCGAGCAGTTCGCCGGCCATCACGCGGTCCAAGCCGAATATCTCCGCGATCCCGTCACCCACCTGTATGACGGCGCCGACCTCGGTTACTTCGAGGCTGGTGTCGTAGCCTTGGAGCCGCTGCCGTATGATCTTGCTAATCTCGTCAGCTCTGATTCCTTCCATTAACTCTCCCTCT
>JAHFUG010000218.1:9857-12142 GCA_023265195.1 Blastocatellia bacterium
CGTCACTCAGCCGTCTTCAATTGCTGCTCGATCGCCGCGAGCTTGGTCTTGATGGACCCGTCGTACACTACCGAACCGAGCCGCGTCACCGCTCCGCCGATCAACGATGAATCAACTTTGTATTCAACGTTGACCTTCTTTCCCGTTATCTCTTGAAGCTCGCTCACGAGCATGCTTTGCTGCGAATGGTCCATTGGAGCCGCGGTCGTTATCTCAGCCTGCATTATTCCTTCGCGGCGATCCATCTCGCGGCGGAATTCTCGATACACCACGGCGAGATGTTGAAGCCGGTAATGGCGCTGCAGCGTCTTCAGCAGATTAGCCGTCACCTGGCCCGGGCCCGTGCGCTCGATCAACAGATCGAGGATACCGGCTTTGTCTTTTTGCATCACGATCGGGCTTGTGAACAAACCGCGCAACTCATTGCTGCTCGCCAGCATTTCGGCAAAGGTCTTGACCTCTCGATCGATGACCGCCGTCTGATTGGTGCTGACGGCGACGTCGGCGAGCGCTTCCGCATAACGCCTTGCGACGGCGACGATGCTCATTTGCTCCCTCCGCCGGCTTTGCCGGACGCCGCCAGATCCTTCGCGTAATCGCTAAGCATCCGGGAGCTATCGCCGGGCCGCATCTCGCGGGTGATCAGTCCCTCGGCCATTTCAACCGAGTGCCGAGCCACGAACGCGCGAAGTTCCGAGCGGGCTACTTTCATTGCGGCTTCAATCTCGCGGCGCGCGGTTTGTTGAATTCTTTCGGCGTCGGACTCGGCGGCCGCCTTAATTCGCTCGTCTTCTTTCCTGGCCTCGATCTCGGCTTCGCTTCTGATCTCCGCGATCTCCTGGTCGAGCCTCTTCAGCCTGCCCAAAACCTCTTCGAGCTTTTGCTGGGCCTCGTGCTTTTCGCGTTTCGCTTCTTCGAGTTCCTTGGTGATCGCTTCGCCTCGGCGGTCAAACACTTTTCCAATGCCTATCTTCTTTCTAAGGATGTAGATGAGAAAAACGGCGAACACGAGAAGGTTCGTCACCTTCCAGAACTCGGGATTGTTCAATAAGCTGCTGCCCTCGAACAGTGAAGGGCTGAGCCATGTCGAATGGATCGGGTTGAGCAGCGCGATCGGCTCCAGGATCATTAGTCGCCTCCCCCACCTACCGCGCGTCCGAGAATTGTTTGCGCGATGCTTCCGGCTATACTCGCGGCTTCGGACTCGAGAGCGGAGCGAGCCTGTTCGGCTTGACGCGCGATCTCCCGCTTTCCATCTTCGATGGTGGACGCGGCTTGATGGCGAGCCTCTTCTATATCTTGATTCCGGCGGGCGACGGCAGCGGCCCGTTGTTGCTCGAGATAACGGTAGCTTTCGGCGCGAGCGAGCCGAATCCGTTCTTCGAACTCACCGAGTTTTCGTCTCAACTCATCGGCCGCCTCGCGCGCCTCGGCTTTGGCTCCGTGGGTAAGCTTTTCGCGCTGGTCCAGGATTCGCCCGACCGGTTTGAAGAGAATTCTATTCAGAAGGAATACGAAAATAAGGAAAAGGAAGAAGATGACTACGAGCGAGCCGTCCGGACTTATTATGTTCCCCGTGCTCTCCGAAGCAAGCACCAGCGCCGTAACCAAAGTGCCGTCTCCCTATCGAGAATATCGTCCGCAGTTCAAGCTACGAAACCTAACATAGCGTTCAAAATAGTGTCAAGAATTTCAACCGTAGTGCCACCCTTGAGCTTAAGATCGCCGAGTCTCGCGAGACCTGCAATATGTTGTTGGTTAATGTCGACCATCTCCTCGGGCTCGAATCCCCGCGGTGATGCGTACGTCTTCGATCGGGCCCCGGTTTGTGGCCGCCGGGCGGGCCGTTTCGGAAAATAGAAAGCATAGGAGTGATGATCGTAGCGGTCAAAAGCGCTGAAAATCATGTCGTGGAGATCGTCGAGCGTCTGGTCACCGCGCATCAGCACGGTCCGTCAGATCGATCGCCGGCGCTGGAGGCTGACTTTAAACAGATACTGAATTTGCGACTGATCTGGCTTCGTCATAATTTTTCGCGGTGCGGCGAACTAAGGACTCTGGCTCGTTCCGCCTGTTCCTGAATTGCGCGTGGAAGCTTTTCGAGTAGCTTCCAAAACTGCTACGTGGCTCGTGATTTCAAGGATTCCTGTCATCCGGTGGAAACAGTTCATGGAGTGGAATAGTCTCTCCCGCGATGATTTCTTACCGCGCCGGTTCAGATAGCCGATGCCACTGTTCGTTGGTGGTGGCGCTGAATCGCGTTACCCATTCGTTTTCATCCGCGA
>JAHFUG010000219.1 GCA_023265195.1 Blastocatellia bacterium
CGGGCTAGCCTTCGACGGCCGCGACAATCTCATCGTCGCGGAAGGCGGCGCCGGCAATAGGATCAGAAGAATTACACGGGGCAAAACAGAAACGAAGGTAGAAACAATTGCGGGAGCCGAACCCGGCCAATTCGACACTCCCTCTGGAATCGCCGTCGCCAAGAACGGAGACATTCTCGTAGCCGACACGGCAAACAATCGCATTCGCAAGATCCGCCGCGACGGCCGAGTCGACACCGTAGCCGGAAGCGGCGAACCCGGATTCAAGGACGGCCCAGCCGCGACCGCCCAATTCGATGGGCCCATCGGCTTGGCGATCGATCCAGCAGGGAACATCATCGTGGCCGACGCTTACAACGACCGCATCAGGCGAATCTCGACCGATGGAACCGTCAGCACGATCGCCGGCGAGGAAACGCCCGGAATCAAGGACGGACTCGGTGAAGCTTCCTTATTCGATACTCCTTGCGGTGTTGCGGTAGATCTCCACGGAAGTATCTTCATCGCGGACACCGGCAACAACGCCATAAGAAGAATCGCTCCCGACGGGGCGGTAACAACGTTAGCCGGTGGCTTGCGAAGTCACGAGGACGGAACCGGCGCCGAAGCCGGATTCTATCACCCCGTCGGAATCGTCGTGACTCACGACGGCTTTCTCTTCGTTACCGATGAGGCCAGCGGTTGCATTCGCCGAATAACGCCGGAAGGTGAAGTCACGACCATCGCGGGCTCGCGGCCGGGGTTTGAGAATGGCCCTGGCGGCCGGGCCCGGTTCAACGGGCCGAGTGGAATCGCCATAGATGGCAAAGGAACGCTTTATGTAGCCGACACGCGGAATTGTCTCATTAGGAAGATCGCTCTCGTGAACCCCGTGGAGAGCCCGTCATCAAACGAGACACCTATACTGATTCAACCGTTAACCGGCGGCGAAAGTCAGGTTGATGGAGCATTGATCCCGAAACTGGACGATTACCTCCGCGAAGTGAAATCCAACTTGTGGCCGCTCTATCCTCAGGACAAGGCGCACGAGATTCCGGGCGTGTTCGGCGAGGCCAGAGGCGCTTTCGGCGGAATCGCCCTCGATCATCTTCACAGCGGGATCGACATTCGCGGAGCGATGGGCGAATCGGCGCTATCGGTGCTGAGTGAGAAGATCAGCAGCCCAATTCCGAACTGGGACTTTGGAGGATCAGGAGAGGGAATTCAGGCGGGGCTCGTTAGCTACATCCACGTCAGGATTGGACGGGACAAGACGAACCGGATTATCGACGAGAAGAAGTTCAAGGAGAAGATAGATGAGAGCGGAACGATCATCGGAGTGCGAGTCCGCCGCGGAACCCGATTCGACGTTGGCGACGTTGTTGGAACGCTCAACAGTCTAAACCACGTTCATCTCAACTACGGCCCATGGAACGCCCAGACCAATCCCATTATGTTTCCGCTAGCCGAACTCAGGGATACGATCCCTCCTTCAATCGAGCCGAATGGAATCGAGGTTGTGGCCGCGGACTCCGGCGCTCCATTCAAAGAGAAACGCGGCGGACGGATTGTGATATCGGGCGACGTCGACATCATCGCCGCCACGTACGATCGGATCGACGGCAACATTCGTTCTCGCAAACTTGGTGTGTATAGAATTGGCTATCAGATATTGACTGAAAACCGCGCGCCCGCTCCAGGTTTCGAACAGCCTCTGATGAACATCGAATTCAGCCGGCTCCCATCCAACGACTCGGCCAGCCTGGTTTACGCGGTGGGCAGCGGCGTCAGCGCCTATGGAACCCCAACAAGATTTCGGTACATCGTCACCAATAGAGTTCGCGGCGGTGAAGCGCGCGATGGGGTCTTGCGGACGTCGTTGCTGCGGCCGGGTGATTACAGGATCAAGATCATAGCCGAGGACTATGCTGGGAACCGCGCCACTGGAGCGTCCACGGA
Organism: Blastocatellia bacterium; assembly: GCA_023265195.1. Taxonomy (GTDB): domain Bacteria; phylum Acidobacteriota; class Blastocatellia; order UBA7656; family UBA7656; genus QHVH01. The sequence continues at coordinate 1,939 of JAHFUG010000219.1, forward strand.
ACTGAGAATCAGGATAGTAAGCACTTAAAAAAGTTGGAGGTAGGGAAGAGGGATTCAGCCCCTCCAAGTCTGGTCCTTTCAGTTGATAATTCAAGTCGGCCGGATGTTGATGTGTTGCTCGCCTGAAGAAAATAGAGGTTGGGAAGAGGGATTCACCCCGCTCTTCAGTTCAGTCTTTTGGGTAGATAATTCATGGCGGACAGATCTTGTTGTATCGCTCGACTGAAGAAAATAGTGGTTGGGAAGAGGGATTTATCCCCGCTCTTCGGACCAATTAGAAATACACACAGCAGGTGATATTCACTGCATGACAAAGAAGTGGAGCAATAAGAACCTGGCAGGCGCGCTGCATTTTGTCACTGGCAATTGCAATGAGCGGGCGAAGGTCTTCATCGATGAGCGATACTGCGTCCGATTTCTCGATGCGGTTCGGGAACTGAAACAAGCCCGGCCGTTCAAGCCGATCGCTTATGTTTTGATGCCCGATCACTTTCATTTGATCGTCAATCCGAGCGATGGCTTAATAACCAATCTGACTGGAGCGCTAAAAGGTCTGAGCGCGAGGCGGATCGTCGACGCAGCACCGGTAGGCGCTTTCTTGCCCGAACGGCCAGCGGCTGATGGAGCGATGCACAAGGTTTGGCAGCAGAGCTTCAAGGCGTTGCCGCTCTGGAGCAATTGGCTCATCTGGCAAAAGATCAATTACATCCATAGCAATCCTCTGAAAGCTCGTCTGGTAAAGTCGGCGGCTGATTACAAGTGGTCCAGTTTTCGAGCCTTCTATTATCAGTCAGGTGAGCCGCTGCCCGTTGACAAGGAATGGTGGTGGCCTGAAGACAGTAAGAAGCTACAGGTGGCGACGGCTGAATGGACCGAGGAGATTCTCGAGGAGGACCGATGGAAAAGCGTGAGATGACTTAAAGAGGGCGCCTTCTCACACTACGAATCGAGACGGAAGAGCGGGGATAAATCCCTCTTCCCAACCTCGATTTTCTTCAATCGAGCGGCACTGATTCATTTGGCTCGTGTTGAATGACCGAAGAGCGGCGGTGAATCCCTCTTCCCAACCTCTATTTTCTTCAATCGAGCGGGCACTGATTCATTTGGCTCGTGTTGAATGACCAAAGAGCGGGGATGAATCCCTCTTCCCAACCACTATTTTCTTCAGGTGAGCAACTCGGATTCATTATGGCTGGAGCCGAATTAGTCCATGCCCCATCGAGGCGCCAAATGCGCCGACAAATCACGGAGATCGTACACAGGCGGCTTTCCTGAATCCCGCACTTTTATTCTTCAATCATCATTCATCATCAATCTTCATCAATCATCATTTTCCACATTTCCCATTGCTAGCACCCGAGCCGTCATATAGAATCGCTGATCTTCAACTCGTTACTTTTTCCAGCGTACCGGATGGCGTAGCGGCGCAACGCCGCGCAAGAGCGGCAGGTCGGACAAATCTCTATGGAAGGTGGGTCTCGGTAATGGATACAACTACTCAGGTCCCAGCAGTAGAACCGGAGATCGCTCTCGACACCCGAGGCATCGGCGGGCACCCAAGAGGATTGACCACGCTCTTCTTCACCGAGATGTGGGAGCGGTTCAGTTACTATGGTATGCGCGCCTTGCTCGTTCTTTTCATGGTCGCTCCCCAATCCGAAGGCGGCCTGGGTTTTAGCACCGCGAAGGCCGCGAGTATCTACGGTACGTACACCGGAGCGGTTTACTTCATGTCACTGCCGGGAGGCTGGGTAGCGGACAACATCCTTGGAGCCCGGTTAGCGGTTCTGGTTGGAGGCGTGTCGATAGCCATGGGCCATTTCTCGATGGCCTTTTCTTCGCTGCCTACTTTTTACGCGGGCTTAGTATTGATCGTGATTGGAACCGGTCTGCTGAAACCCAACATAAGCACGATGGTGGGCGGGCTCTACGGCAAGGACGACCCTCGCCGCGACGGCGGATTCTCGGTCTTCTACATGGGAATCAATATAGGCGCGATGATCTCTCCGCTGGTGTGTGGGTTCTTGGCTCGGCGGCCTGAGTTCAAAGCAATCCTCGGAAGCTTTGGAATTCATCTCGACAGCACCTGGCACTGGGGCTTCGCCGCGGCCGGCGTTGGAATGACGTTTGGCCTGGTGCAGTACCTCTACCCCAAGGCGTTGCCGCCGCTGCTGAGCTTCTTTGGCGCGTTCATGGGCGGCTTCGTATTGGTTTCGTTCAAGCCGAAAATCGCCGATCTCGCAACGACAGGCGATATTGGATTGTTCGCGCTGGCGAGTTTGATTGGGCTCGGTGCGGGCTTGGTTCTTAGCTGGTTCGTCACCGCAAAGGAAAAGAAATCCGGCGCCGCCGAATCTACTCATCCACTAGCGAACGTTGGGTTCAAACCCAGCGAGCGGCGATCGAAGGAAGGCGGCGCGGCCCCAACGGAGAAACTGACTTCGGAGGAGAAGAGACGAATCGGGGTTATCGCGATTCTGTTCATATTCTCGGCGCTGTTCTGGATGGCGTTCGAGCAGGCGGGGTCGAGCTTGAATCTCTTCGCCGACACGCTGACCCGCAACAGCATCTTCGGCTGGGAATTTGACGCTACGTACTTTCAGTCGGTGAACTCCGTGTTCATTATTCTGCTGGCCCCGGTCTTTTCGTGGTTGTGGTTGAAGCTGGACCGCCGGCAACCGTCGAGTCCGATGAAATTCTCGTTCGGCCTGATATTCGCGGGACTCGGCTTCGTAGTTCTGGCTTACGCCTCCACCTTCGCCGTGGGCGGGTCCAGAGTGGGGCCATCGTGGCTCGTGCTGGTCTACCTGCTCCATACAATTGGCGAACTGTGCCTAAGCCCGGTTGGTCTGAGCACGACCACCAAGCTGGCGCCCGGCAGGCTTGTCGGACTGATGATGGGTGTGTGGTTTCTTTCGATTTCGTTTGGCAACTACGCCGGAGGGTGGGTAGCCGGTTTCTTTGACGCTACGGTTGAAGGAGCGCTCTGGAAGCTCTTTGGGTCGGTAGCGCTTACGACTATAGCAGCGGGCGGAGTTCTGATTCTGCTCACGCCTTCGATTAAGAAGCTGATGGGCCGGGTCGCTTGAGAATCTTGGATCTCCACGCTCGCGTTGGGAAGAATTGGAAGTTGCGCCGCCGGATGTTGCTCTTCAATTGAAGTCCGGAAGGGGAGGCTCGCTATGATTGACCGCAGTTCGTTACGCAAAGGCAGTGTTGCAATTCTCATGATGGCCATTCTCGCCACTGGGTTGAGCAAGCCTGCGATTGCGGCGCAAAGAGCGGCTGGCGCGCCAAGCGGAAAGTTCGAGCTTACCATCGACAACATCATGCGCGGCTCCGGCCTGGTCGGCTACGAGCCTCGCGCGGTGCGGTGGTCGGCGGATAGCCAGCGCCTGTACTTTCAATGGAAGCAAGCGGGCGATCCTCAAGAAAAAGAGTATGACACCTATGTCGCGGGCCGCGACGGCGGCGGGCTGAAGAAGCTCACCGAAGAGGAAGCGAAGAACGCGCCTCCTAACTTTGGCGACGCCACGAAAGACAAGTCGCTGACGGTTTTCTCGGAGAACGGTGACTTGTTTCTGTATAAGCACGCAAAAGGACAGCGCGAGCGCCTTACCGCTACGACCGACGCCGAATTCAATCCGCGTTTCACACGCGATCAGAAGCGGGTTTACTTCACCCGGTCCAATAATCTTTTCACGATTTCTCTCGAAACCGGCGCTCTGATTCAATTGACCGATATTAGAACGGCTGGAGCCGGTGCTCCTCAGGCGGGACCGCCGGCGGGCTTTGGATTCGGCCAGGGCGGAGGCCAGCAGGCGCGGAGAGAAGCCTCCTCCGAGCAGAAAGGCACTGAGAGTCAGGAATACATAAAGAAAGAGGAGCGAGACCTGCTCGACATAACGAAGCGCCGCGCTCAACAGCGAGAGGAAGCGGAAGCGAAGCGGAAACGCGAGAACCCAAGGAAACCGTTCAACCTCGGTCCGCGACAGTCGATCCCTAGTCTCCAACTCTCCCCCGATGAAAAATACGTCACTGCTCTTGTCAGCGAGGGCGGCGATGGAACCAAGAACACGATCGTCGCCAACTACGTAACCGAATCGGCGTACAGCGAAGACATCCCGAGCCGCAACAAGGTAGGCGATAATCAAGCGCGCACGCGGCTGGCGATCTTGAGCGTTGAGACTGGTGACGTGAAGTGGCTCGATCATGGACAAAAAGAAGCCGCCCCGCCCGCCGAGGCTCAGGCCGGCGCCGCACAGTCGAGAGCGAACCGCGATTCCAGCCAGCCCGCTCAACAACCCGACTCGGCGGGCCAGCAAGGCGAGAGACGGGAAGGCGAAACGCCCCGCTCTCGCCGAGGCGCCGAGCCTCGCGATCGCGATGTGCAACTGACGCAGCCGGTTTGGTCCGACGACGGATCTAAGTCAGTGCTGCTAGCGCGCGCGGCGGACAACAAGGACAGGTGGATACTGTCGCTCGACATCCCGACCGGCAAAACCAAGGTTGCGGCGGCATTTCATGATGACGCCTGGATCGACGGCCCGGGCGCCTTCACGCTGGGATGGCTGGGAGATAATAACCGAATCTACTTTCAATCCGAGCGGGACGGCTATGCGCATCTCTACATCGCGCCCGCGGACGGCGGTCAACCAACGCAACTGACATCCGGAGCCTGGGAAGTGACCGCTGTTCACCTCTCCGATGATAAGAAGCAGTTCTATCTGACCACCAGCGAGGTAGGACCCGGCGAGCGCCATCTTTATTCGGTTCCTGTCGAAGGAGGCGCTCGAGTAAAACTGACCTCGTTGCCCGGCAGCAACCAGGGCTTCCTCTCGCCGGACGAAAAGATGTTTGGGCTCATCTACTCGTACAGCAACAAACCACCCGAGATTTACATTCAGGAGAATCGGCCGGACGCCAAGGCGACAAAGGTGACGTCGTCGCCCGCGCAGGAGTTTTGGAGCTACAACTGGGTGGATCCGCCTATCGTCAGGTTCCCGGCGCGGGACGGCGCGCAAGCGCCTGCCCGATTATATAAATCGGCGAACTTCAAACGCGGCGGTCCGGCGGTTATTTTCGTGCACGGAGCGGGCTACGCGCAGAACGTTCACCGATGGTGGTCGAGCTATTATCGCGAGTACATGTTCCATCACCTGCTGATGGAGAACGGCTACGTTGTGATCGACGTGGACTATCGGGCGTCGGCGGGCTACGGCCGCGACTGGCGCACCGGCATTTATCGTCACATGGGCGGCAAGGATCTGGACGATCAAATTGACGCGGCGAAGTGGCTCGTGAGCGAACACGGAGTGGACGCCAGGCGAATAGGAATCTACGGCGGGAGTTACGGCGGGTTCATTACGCTGATGGCCCTTTTTACTCAGCCAGACGTGTTCGCTGCCGGGGCGGCTTTGAGACCGGTCACCGATTGGGCTCATTACAATCATCCTTACACGTCGAACATTCTCAATCTGCCTCAAAAGGATTCGGAGGCTTACCGGCAGTCGTCTCCGATTTATTTCGCGGCGGGATTGAAGAGCGCTCTCTTGATCTGTCACGGGATGGTTGACACCAATGTGCATTTCCAGGACTCCGTCAGGCTCGTGCAAAAGCTGATCGAGTTGCGAAAGACCAATTGGGAGCTTGCGGTTTATCCGGCGGAAGACCACGGCTTCAACGAAGCTACAAGTTGGGCGGACGAATACAAACGCATCTTCAAGTTGTTTGAAACGAACTTGAAGAAAGGGCTTCCCGCTGGGCGTTGATTGCAGATTGGTTCAAAACACCAACGGGCGCTCAGGCTCGAGCGATTGGGCAGTTCGAATTCAAGCGCCGGTAGCTTGAACGTCGAACGCGGTATGCATAACGCGAGCCTTAACGCCGCTCTTGATTTTCATTGGAGGAGGCCGGTGGTCGATGAAGTGCCCGATCTGCAAAAAAGAGGCGACGTGGAAGGACAATCCTAATCGGCCGTTTTGCTCGGAAAGGTGCCGGACGATAGATCTCGGCAGATGGGCTTCGGAGGATTATTCCGTTCCATCTCCGCTCGAGGACAATGAGGAATCCGTTGCTCAATCGGAGACATAAGGGAGCGCATAGCATTAGCCGGAGTCCAGCGGATGGACGATGGGGTTTGGAGCGATGTCGAACTTGAATCAAGACGAAAGCCGGCCGATGTGGACGGCTGGCCGCGTAATCGCCACCGCGGTAATAGTGACGCTGATTGCCGCGGGTGGGTATATGTTCTTCGGAACCCCTTCGGTCACGAACAACCCGAAGATCGCTTTACCGGGAACGCCGCCGGCCGCGGGGATCAAACTGCCCGCCGACTTCGAAGTCACGGCGATAGATCGAGGGTCGTTCAAGCTCTCCGATTACCGCGGCAAGGTATTGGTCATCGACTTCTGGGCTACGTGGTGTCCTCCCTGCCGAAAAGAAGTTCCTCAGTTGGTGCGGCTCGCGGCCGCCAATCAGAATCGCGGCCTTGAAGTAATCGGGTTGCACATAGACGACAGAGGACGGTCGACGCCCGACGCAATTCGCAGCTTCATCGTCCAGTACGGGATCAACTACAAGGTCGGGCTTGCCACTGATGAAATGTTTGTTTCCTACCTTGGCAGCGAAGACGACTCAATCCCCCAAACACTGGTCTTCGGACGCGACGGAAGAGCCGTAGCGCACTTCAGCGGGTATGCGGAATCGAGCGCAAAACAGTTGGACGAGGCGGTGAATCGCGCGATGTCGCGGTAATCGCGATCGAGCGATCATCCCTTCTTAGAGCGCTTCTGTTTGGTGGGCTTGCGATGTCTCTGACTGACAATACGTTTGGAGATTTTTTCCTTGGTAACCTGTCGCTTCTTCCGCGTTGGAGGCATTGCTCTAGTGTGTGTTTCACCCAGTGTCGCGATCACCTCAACTACGATGCCGCGAGTCTCAGGTGACAGCTTTTCGATGAGCGCCTCATCCCCTGTGAGCAGGTAGTCGATGGCGCGAGCCAGTGGGAACAGTGGTCCCTCGAGTTCCGACTCCCTAATCAACTTCCTGACGAAGTCAAGAGGACCAATCTTCGCTGCCCCAAACAGAGCTTCGGATACGTGCTCCAGCCAGTCTTGCTGGTTCAGTTCTTTCGCGATTGTCGGCTGCGCAGTACTGACGGCGATATTCACAATCCGCCTTTGGAAGTCACAAAATACATACCAGCGACTGGTTAGGGAGTACCAAGAAAGGGCTATAACATCTATTAAACCGCGCGCGCTCACCGCCGCGCAGGTGGCTGAATTGACAACACTTCGGCTGAAAGAATCGTCTTGCAAGGAATACGTACCTATTTTGGTGTCAGCCGGTATATCAAATTCCAAGGAGTTTGGAACATTGCTACAGCAGTTGATGGACTCTGCGGGCTGGGATGCTTGCGTTTGGGATACGCCATCTCCCGAGTCGCTTGGCGTTGGCATCGCCATACGTATTGATCCCGAATCGCCACAAAAATGCGCCCCTTACCTTACCTTATCGCTGCGTTCGAGGCAACCGGCGTTTCGGTGTCCATTGAGCGAGATCGCTCTCGATTGCTCAAAATGGGTGATGGAACATATATACCAATTGCCATAGCTATCGGAAAAAGAGAATAGGTGATGGCTTTGATGCAATTCTTCACGGCGTGACCCCACGACCCAATGTTTGCCCGTTCCTTTCACGCGGCATTAGACGTCAAAAGACCATTGAACGTCAAGGACTAAATTCGGCGCTAAGTGATGGACCCGCTCATGTTCTAGGCGTTTAGGGGGTTCACGTGATAGACTAGCGCGGGAGAGTCCTAGAGAGCCCTAACATTCGAAACCAGCTTCGATCATCGTCTGTTAGAGCGTCTTTGGTCTGATACGATTCGTCGGCGCGGTTAATGCGAACGATGGTTGCTGGCAGTGCTACATTTTCGGGGTTGCTATATGCTTCGAGAGCGATCATCAAACCTGCGTACCGTTCTGGTTCGTCTACCCATAGCGGCGGGTCAGCTCTCAGGAAGTCACCTAGACACCGTGCTATAGTCTGGCGATGGCCTACCACTATTGCCTTCCATCCCGAATCAAGATCATATCGCGACGTTGGAAGCAGGCGAAGTCCGCTGCGATCATCTGGTGTCGCTCTTATTCCAAGTGCAACCGCGATTGGATTTGCATTTTCAAACCCGGCAAAGATACAGCCATTAGTGCATAGAGTATCCATATCGTATTTTCGATCAAGAAGAGTAGTGAGAATCGGGCCAAGTTCTTTTCTCCACTCCTGTCCGAATTGTTCTACGGCTTCGCTGAATCTCCGCCCTTTAGAGAAAGCATCGTTGGCCAGAGCGATTGTATCCAAGCCACGCGATGCCGTATCAAGCCCAGATAGAGCAAGCCAAACCCGAGCGCTATCTAGCTTATGTATTTTCTTGCCTTCGTTGACTCGTATGAGCTTACGTTCCGGACCCATCGCCTTAAGTAGCGTATCGGCCGCAATCACGATCCAGTGATCCGAACGCAACACAACGACGCATGTGCCTGATAGTAGGGAGGTCATAAATTGCTAGAACCAAATTTCACGATCAATCGTGTGAGAATAAGATGCAGCGATGCGGGACTCACCGTGATCGAATATGATAAAGAGAGGGACGCATTGAGGTATAGCGCCAACGACTTCGACGTAGACGTGAGCGAAGACGGGAAAGCTTGTTATCATCTTAGCGGACCCTTTCCAGGCTACTGCCGCCTTAAATGCCCGGCACTAGAACTATCGCTCCCTAATACGCAGTCACCCCGAACTAGCATCGCCCTTGAAACCGCCCAATAACGGCTATTTCACCCAAATGGCACTGGACGTGATGCCTTTCGTAGTTCTCTTGTGGCAACCTGCCTGAGTCGCTGTCTGACCCATTCCGAGAGCGGCACTCCTGCCAACTCAGCCGCGGGGCGCAAAGCAGCGGCGACAAGAAAGGCGCGGTCTGAAGCGTCAGAGTAGTATTAAACCGCCTTGTCCAGGTTTGCGACAACTTCCATTGCGGTATAAGTATTCGCTATTTCAATTGCTGCCTCTTCTCTCTCCAAATACTCCTGATATATCTTGTCCAGTTGTCGGACCGTGGGATTTTTGTCGTGGTATACAGCTAAATGCCCCTCTTGGTCTATCACGAAAATGTCCGATTCTATGCCTACTCCGGGCGCTAACTCTCCTCGCTTCTTTGCGCGATAAATCAGAAAGAGAGTATCCGCAAGGCTCGCACCTTTACTATGCTGGGTAGACACTAATTGCGAAGTTGCAAGCCCGGCTCCTATTCCGATCGCCGCAAACCCCGCTGTATCCTCACAAGAAATAAACATATCTCTAACCGCGTATATATGTCCGTGCCTTGTACCGGTCGTGCTATCCACGCCACAGATAATAACCTGAATAGCAAGATAATAATCGCGTATCTTCTTCGTAAGACTCTTCGCCAACGTATCATCTATGTTCTTGTTCTTTTTCTTCGAGGTAAAGTCCTTCATACCAAGCGAGAATGGACCAAGAATTTCGCTTTCAATACGTTTGTTTCTTGCGGCGAGATAATGTCGGAAGTAAGCTTCCGCCGCATCCTTGACCGTCCATTTGTTCGCGGCTTCTTCCCCGTCTTTATAGACTTCTTCGCGTAGCGCATACCATAGCTCGGCGTGTATAGCAGAATCGTCGCTATACATAACCATTATGGATTCAGTAACTGGAGCACTCTTCGTCAACGGCTGTGAAAACGCAAATTCATCGCCGATGGTTATCATACGATCTGAGATACCTATGACTTTAGCGCCATCATCGCAGATTGCGGCAATGCAAAGGGTCACAGATTTTCTCCCCGGACTGCTCTTCGAGCGTTCGGCTTTCGAGGGGAACGGACTCTATCATGTCGGTGCTGCGAGAAACAATGCAGGCTTATCCTGGATTCCATTTTTGCTGGTCTAACCCTTTCCGACGTGTGGGACTGAAAGAGTTGGTTTAGGATTGGTGGGGTTATTTTGGATGCCCGCACGTCGGTAGGCCAGGCCGTCCACACACTATGACCCCACTACCTAGCATTCGAGAGGGTGGGCGGGGAAGTACTGGGTCAGAGCCTTGGCAAGTCTTCAATGTTTCGGTAGAGTTGCTCCACGTGAATTGAACATGACTACCGCCACTGAACACTGCTACATCGT
>JAHFUG010000001.1:0-27044 GCA_023265195.1 Blastocatellia bacterium
ACGTTTTCACGCTGATAGACGGCGGTCCGGAGAGCGCGATCTACAAGTCAACCGACGCTGGAGCGAGCTGGAACAAGTTGAAATCGGGTTTGCCAACCGCCGAGATGGGAAGAATCGGATTGGCCGTTTCTCCCGTTGACTCCAACGTCATCTATGCGACGATCGAGGCCGCTGACAAGAAGGGCGGAATCTTTCGCTCGACGGACCGCGGCGCCACCTGGGAAAGACGGAACGAGTTCGACACGACGGCGATGTATTACGCCCAGATCGTCGCCGATCCCAGGAACGTCGACCGCGTCTACGTCATGAACGTCTTCAATATGGTGAGCGACGATGGAGGCCGAACGCTTAGGCGGCTTGGCGAGAAATCAAAGCACGTCGATAATCACGCGCTGTGGATCGATCCGAACAACACGAACTACTATCTGTCCGGCTGCGACGGAGGCGTATATGAAAGCTTTGACCGCGGCGCGAATTGGGCTTTCAAAGCGAACTTGCCGGTCGCGCAGTTCTACGATGTAGCGGTCGATTACGCCACCCCCTTCTATAACGTCTACGGAGGAACGCAGGATAACAACAGTCTTGGCGGCCCGTCCCGCACTCGGAGCGTCTCGGGCATCACCAACGCCGATTGGTTCGTAACTCAAGGCGGCGACGGTTTTCGCTCGCACGCCGATCCCGAAGATCCAAACACCGTGTACGCCGAGTTGCAACACGGCGTACTGGTGCGATTCGACAAGCGAACCGGAGAGCGAATGGGTATTCAGCCCAAGGCAGGCGCCGGCGAAGACGCGCTTCGTTATAACTGGGACACGCCGTTCATCATAAGCCCACATTCGCATACGCGGCTGTATTACGCGGCCAACAAGCTCTACCGCAGCGATGATCGAGGCGATACGTGGAAGCTCATCAGCGGCGAGATGTCGCGAGCCATCGACCGCGATAAGCTGCCGGTAATGGGTAAGGTTTGGGGTCCGGACGCCGTAGCCAAGAACGCTTCGACGTCTTTCTATGGCAACGCCGTCGCGCTCGCCGAATCCGCGAAGAAGGACGGATTGATCTACGTTGGAACGGACGACGGCCTGATTCAGGTGACCGAAGACGGCGGAAAAAACTGGAAAAAGATCGACAAGTTCAGCGGCGTTCCCGATATGACTTACGTCAGCCGCATACTCGCGTCGCAACACGAGGCCGGAACGGTCTATGCGGCTTTTGACAATCACAAGAACGCCGACTTCGCGCCTTATCTGCTCAAGAGCACGGACGCCGGCAAAAGCTGGACGCCGATAAAGGGAAATCTGCCGGCGAACGGGCCGGTGCTGGCGATCGCGGAAGACCACGTGAATCCGAATCTGTTGTTTGTTGGAACCGAGTTCGGCCTCTTCTTCACCATCGACGGCGGACAGAAGTGGGTGCAGCTCAAGGGAGGGATGCCTACGATCCCGGTCCGCGATCTGGCGATTCAAAAGCGCGAGAACGACCTGGTTGTCGCGACGTTTGGACGCGGCTTCTACATTCTGGACGACTACACGCCGCTCAGGACGCTGAAGCCCGAGACCATAGCCGCCGACAGCGCGCTCTTTGGAGTGAGAGACGCGCTGATGTACATACAATCTCAGCCGTTGGGCGGCCGCGGAAAGGCGTTCCAAGGCGAGTCCTTCTACACGGCGGAGAATCCTCCATTCGGCGCCACCTTCACCTATTACTTAAAAGAATCCTTGAAAACGAAGAAGCAGATTCGACAAGAAGCCGAGAAGAAGGGCGCCGCGCCCTATCCAACCCGAGAAGAACTGAGCGCCGAAGAGGAAGAAGAAGCGCCTTTGGTGATACTCACCGTCAGCGACGCCTCGGGCCGCGTAGTACGGAGATTGAATGCGCCGCCGGAGGCCGGCGTCCATCGAGTGGCGTGGGATCTTCGGTATCCTTCCTCGACGCTGACGGCGCAACGTCCACCGGACGCGGAAGAAGACCCGTTCGCTGAACCACCTTCGGGCGCACTGGTCATGCCAGGCCGCTACCAGGTCTCGATGGCCAAGCGGGTCAATGGAGTGTTGACGCCTCTTCCGAGCCAGCAACAATTCGAGGTCGTTGTCGAAGGACAATCGGGCATGCCGGCTGCTGATCGGGCGGCGCTGGCGGAGTTTCAGCAGAAGCTGGCGCGACTGCAGCGCGCGCTTTACGGAACTCTGGGATCGGTCGCCTCGCTGAAGGTTCGACTTGGCGCGGTCAAGCGCGCGCTGCACGAGACGCCGGCCGCCGAGAACCGCCTTGTCAATGACGCGCTTGCAATCGACAAGCGCACTAATGACATTCAGCGGGCCTTGCAAGGCGACGCCGCACTGCGCGCAAGAAATGAGAACCTGCCGCCATCCATCACTGAACGAGTAACTGGCATCGTGAGTGAGCAGCGAATGTCTACGTCGAGGCCTACAACAACTCAGATAGAACAATATCGGGCCGCCGCGGCCGAGTTCGAGCAAGCTCTTTCAAAGCTGCGAACCATCTTGGAGACCGATCTCACGAAGCTGGAGAAGGCTATGGAGGCGGCGGGCGCGCCGTGGACCCCAGGGAGAATTCCCGAATGGAAGGATAAGTGAAATCGGCAAGCCACGGCCTTGCGATAACTGCTTGCCCTCTATAGGAGGGCGCTGGAGTTTGCCCGTTTTCGAGAACGCCAAAATGTAAACCCAGCGTTCGACTTCGGAAAATCACAGGTCGGGAAGAGGGATTAATCCCCGCTCCTACTCATTTGTGAGTTTGAGTGAATCGTAAGAGCGGTAGCCACCTTGGAGTGCGGCGACTTGTCGCCGCTTTGGTAGTCTATTTGGTGGGAGCACGAGCCGAAGTACAAAAGCGGCGACAAGTCGCCGCACTCCAAGGAGCGAACCTTGCCAACGTGGATGCGTCCACGCCGATGCGTCACGGTCTCATCAATCTTACGAATCCGTGCTCCGATGGTAATATGGTTCGCGAGCTTCATCTGACAACCCGCGAGGAGGTTTGACGGAGATCAATGAAACCCAATCACATGTCTCGACGCGACTACCTAAAGTTGCTCGGAGCCGCGGCTGCTGTAAGCTCCTCCGCTGTGTCCATTGATGGCGAAGCGCCAACCTCTCCAGCCACCCAGCAGAACGCGGACCGCCTTAACCGAATGCGATGGTGGCGCGAGGCCGGGTTCGGTATGTTCATTCACTGGGGACTGTACAGCGTGCTGGGAAGGCATGAGTGGGTCATGGAGAACGAAGGCGCGCCCGTCGCTGAATACGCGCTGCTCGCGAAACAATTCAATCCGAAACCAAACGCAGCCCGTGAGTGGGCGAAGCTGGCTCGCAGAGCGGGTCAGAAGTACATGGTGATGACGACCAAGCACCACGAGGGCTTCTGCATGTTCGACACCAGGACGACCGGCTTTTGCGCAACGAAACAAGCCGCGGGCCGCGATCTGGTCAAGGAATACGTAGACGCCGCCCGCGCGGAAGGGCTGCGAGTCGGCTTCTATTACTCGCTGATGGACTGGCGTCATCCGGACGGCGCACGGTGCGCGGAAGATGAAGCCGCCCGCAAACGCTTTGTCGAATACATCCATACGCACATCCGCGAGTTGATGACCAACTATGGAAAGATCGATGTTCTGTGGTACGACGTAGCCTGGCCGCTGGACGCCAGGGGCTGGGAATCCGAGAAGATGAATGAGATGGTCTTTCGCCTACAGCCGGAGATTATAGTCAACAACCGCAACAAGCTGCCCGGCGATTTCTCAACTCCCGAACAGCGTATTCAGGCGGAAGACGGTGGCCGCGCATGGGAGTCGTGCATGACGATGAACGGCAGTTGGGGTTACCACCGTTCCGACGATGATTGGAAGACCCCGAAGACCATCATTCGGAACTTGATATCGTGCGCGCGTGACGGCGGAAACTATTTGCTGAACATCGGTCCCAGGCCTGACGGTTCGATCCCAGGCGAATCAGTCCGGATTCTCTCGGCAGTAGGGCAGTGGATGGACAAGAATGGACAGTCGATCTACACAACGGACCGGTGTCAACCCCGGCACTCTGATTACGCGAGCTTCACCCGCAAGGGCAACAGGCTATATGCGCATGTTTATTTCTGGCCCGGCTCAACCGTGGCGATAGCTGGGCTCAGGACCAGGGCCAAGTCGGCGACGCTACTTGCAACGGGAAGAAACGTCGAGTTCACTCAGGACGAATTCAGACTGCGCCTGACCGGGCTGCCTGAAAAGGCTCCTGACGACCCCGTCACCACGATCGCCGTCGAATGCGAATCCGAACCCAGGCAAGACAACATCTTCGTGCGCAAAGAGAGGAAACGGGCGCAGGTGTAGTATTTCAACCGATGAGGCCGGTAAAATACAAAAGACGTAAGTAATGCGCTCTTTCTCCATTTGTGGTCTGATGAATCCGAGTGTTTTGCGAGCATCTCCTTTTTTCCGCTAAGGGTGGTCACGTGAGATCGACAATCTTGCTCGGCATTACTCTTCTTACCGCGGTGACATTCGTTCTCGCCGCCACGCCGGCCGCGGAGCGCCCGCCTGACGCAACACGGTCTCAGTTCGTCATGTATCAAGAAGCGCGCCGGCTGATGTGGACGAAATTCGAGATCGTCGCTTACGGGCCCGGCCGCGCCAAGTTGGTCGAAGCCACGAATGCGGCTTTCGAAGAAATCGGCCGGCTCGATCAACAGATGAGCAACTACTCTGAAACGAGCGAACTCACCTACATCAATCGCAATGCGGCCCGGGCCGGTGTGATCGTCGAGAAAGAACTATTCGATCTTCTCGAGCAGTCCGTGGCGTACAGTAGAAAAACGTCCGGCGCGTTCGACATAACCGTCGGGCCTCTGATGAGAGCGTGGGGCTTCTTCAACGGCCAGGGGCGAGTCCCTGAGCCGCGCGAACTTTCGTCGGTAATGGCGCGGGTCGGCTACAGGCATTTGACTTTTAACGACGCGAAGCGAACCATTCGATTCGACCATGACGGCGTGGAGCTTGATCTCGGGGGAATCGCAAAAGGATACGCGGTTGATAAAGCGGCGGCGATTCTGAGCGAGAGCGGCGTAACATCGGCGTTGATCACTTCTGGCGCAAGCAGCATCCGGGCCATCGGCGCCCCGCCGAACCAGAAGGCATGGCGCGTCCAGGTGAGCGACCCGCTCGACCGCTCGCGGAGCGTCACCAGCATCGAGATCAAAGACCAGTCGGTTTCAACGTCGGGTTGCAATGAGAAAACTTTCAAGCACGCCGGCAAGACCTATTGCCATATCATGGATCCCCGAACCGGCCACCCGATAGAAGGCATATTGAGCGCTACAATAATATCGCCGAGCGGAGTCGAGGCCGAAGCCCTCTCAAAAGCAGTGATGGTGATGGGAGTCGAGTGGTCTAAGGGATATCTGAGGAACCGTCCTGATTTGCGCGCAATTCTCTACTACAGCGATGCTGAGGGAGGGTTGGGCTGCACGAAATTGAACCTCTAAGGGAGGCGAGTATGATTAAAGACAAAATGAAACTCTCTAGGCGCACCTTTCTCGAGACTACGTCGTTGAGCGCGGCGGGGCTCATGCTCGCTTCTCCAGACCGTTTCGCCGCCGGCTCCGTCGACGGGACTAACGGGCGAGTTAATGTGGGCGTCGTCGGGGCGGGAGCTCAAGGCGGCTCACTTATCCGAAGTCTCGCCACCGTCCCGAACGCGAAGATCACTGCAATGTGTGACATTTTCGAGCCTAACTTGAAGAAGGGCGCCACGCTGGCCGCCAGCGATCCGAAGCAGCTCGGCGACTATCGGAAACTGATCGAAAGTAAAGACGTGGACGCCGTCGTGATAGCAACGCCGCTTCATCTTCACGCCGACGTAGCGCTTGCGGCGCTAGCGGCCGGGAAACACGTCTTTGTTGAAAAGACGATGGCCTACTCGGTGAACCAGTGCGAGCAGATTGTGCGAGCCGCGAAAGACCGCCCGTCGCTGGTAGTCCAGGTTGGCCATCAGCACCGCCATGACCCCGTAATTAGAAAAGTGGTGAATATGTGTCACGGCGGCGCGCTTGGAACGGTCACGCACATTCGGTGCAGTTGGCATCGCAATGGCAATTGGCGCCGCCCGGTTCCAAAGATCAACTTCGATCCAAGTCCCTGGGGATACCCCGACCTCGAGCACTTGATCAACTGGCGCATGTACAAGCGGTACTCTCAAGGGCTGATGGCCGAGCTTGGGTCCCATATGATCGAGATCGTCAACCTGATATACCAGTCGATCCCCTCGGCGGTGGCCGGCATGGGAGGAATCGACTATTGGAAAGACGGCCGTGAAACTTACGATAACGTGGCCGTGGTCTATTCTTATCCCGCCGGCCGCAAAGCCATCTTCACTTCGACCACCACCAACGCCCACGACGGAGAGAAGATTGAAATCATGGGTACGGAAGGAACGATCGAGATGGGATGGAATCAGGCGCTCTACTTCCGCGAGAAGGAAGCGCCTGAACTGGTCAAAGCTGACGGCGCGACCGTCATAACCGCCACCGGCGAAACTATGAAGGCGGCGCAGCAGAGCCAGACGCAAGGAGCCAAAGTTGAAACCCAAACCCGAGAAAGAGCCAGCGCGATATACAAAGAGCTGGAGTCCTTCGTGTCTTGCATTCGTGACGGAAAGAAACCCGACGTAGACGTTCACGTGGGCCGCAACGCGGCGCTGTCAATTCTTCTCGCGAACCAGGCGATGGAAGAAGGCCGAGTCATAAGATTCTGAATGAAGAGTGGCGGGTAATTGTGTGTTGCAGAGACAGGAAAGAAGAGTTTCTCGCAAAGACGCAAAGACCGGCGCTAAAGGCCGCGAAGCAGCTAGCAAGAAAAGAATAGTCGGATGCGATGAACCGCCTAAAGGCCGCATAGACCGCGGCGGGGCGGAGCCGCAACAAGAAGCCCGCCGGCGAAGCAAACCTGAAGATTCTCATTTTTCTCGGCCGGCTTCTTTGCGGCCTTTGCGCCGATCTTTGCGTCTTTGCGAGAAACTCTCTTTTCCCGATTTGGCCGCGGACGGAGCTTGTCCGAAGAACAACACTCTATGACCTCACTACCGATTAAAGAGCCGTGTTAAGTCATCTCGTGACGTCTGCGTTCTCTGACGGCTCAGCGGTAAGATAGGATCTCGCAAATGAGTCGCTGCTGACGCGCGTGAAGGCTCTCATTGTGATGGATGACCGGCGAGGGTTCACCGCGGGGGCGCGGAAACGTAGCGATCATGGAGAAGCCTCGTCGGCGATTGCCTCCTGATAAAGCTCCTCGCTGAGTGATGTCAAATGATCCAGGCACAAAATCTAGCGGAGGCATTCCGGGCCTTGTACGGAATGGACGGCCGCGTGTATAGGGCGCCGGGCCGGATCAACCTGATCGGCGAACACACTGATTACAACGTGGGGTTCGTGATGCCGGCGGCCATAGATCTCTACACGTGGGTCGCTATTGCGCCGCGATCGGATCGCATAATCAGGATTTGCTCGCGGAACTTTTCCGAGACCGTTGAGTTCACTCTGGATAAGCTCTACAACTCGCCACGTAGTCACTGGAGCGACTATCCTCGAGCGGTCGCGGCGGTGCTCGAGCAGAACGGATATAAGCTGAGCGGGGCCAATCTGCTCGTTCAAAGCGACCTGCCCATCGGATCGGGGTTGAGTTCTTCGGCGGCGCTGGAGGTGGCGGCGGCGTATGCGTTATTGGACATTTCCGGCCAATCAATCGACCGGGTCAAGCTAGCCCTGCTCTGCCAGCGGGCCGAGAACGACTTCGTGGGAATGCGCTGCGGCGTGATGGATCAGTTCATCGCCTGTTGCGGGCGGGCCGGTGTGGCTTTGATGCTCGATTGTCGTTCGCTTGACTATGCGTTGCTGCCATTGCCCGACGACGTCAAGCTGGTGGTTTGCAATACGATGATTAAGCATGAGTTGGCCGCAAGCGAATACAACGCGCGCCGCGCCGAATGCGATGAAGCAGTTCGCATCCTCGCCAAAACGCGCCCGGATATTCGCGCGCTTCGCGACGTTACCGAAGATGAACTCGAGCGCCGGTCCGCCAGCCTGCCCGAGACGGTTTACAAACGAGCCCGGCATGTGATCAGTGAGAATGCGAGGGTCGTTAAGGCGAGGGCGGCGCTTGAACGATCCGACCTGGAGACCCTGGGCGTGTTGATGGAAGCATCGCACACCAGCCTGCGATGCGATTATGAGGTAAGCTGCCGCGAACTCGATCTAATGGTTGAACTGGCGCGCCAGGTCGATGGCGCATACGGCTGCCGGATGACGGGTGGTGGATTCGGTGGCTGCACCGTTAACCTCGTGCAGGCCGGCAAAGCCGCTTTCTTCATTCAAGAGGTCGCAGCCCGCTATGAGAACGAAGTGGGTGTGGCGCCTGAGATTTATCCGTGCTCGCCGGCCGAAGGAGCCGCGCGGATCATCTGAGCCGCCATCAAAGAGCATTCGGAACCGCGCGCAAGCCCCGCCGGTGGATCGTGAGCATCGTTAACAATGTTGATTCGACTGGCGCTCCTCTATTACCCTATTCGAGCCATGCCAAAGACACAGCACTTCTCGCCTGAGACCTTCAAGTTCCTCGAGGACCTGAAGCGGAACAACAATCGGGACTGGTTCGCGGCCAACAAACAACGGTATGAGTCCGCCGTGCGAGATCCCTTTCTGAAATTCATCGCGGATTTCGCGCCGCTTCTTCACGGAATCAGCGCCAGCTTCACCGCCGACCCGCGGCCTTCGGGCGGCTCCCTGTTCCGAATCTACAGGGACATTCGCTTTTCGCACGACAAGAGCCCCTACAAGACACACGTCGCTGCCCACTTTCCACACGTCGATGCGAGCAAAGGCGTCAGCACGCCCGGATTCTATCTGCACCTTGAACCGGAGAGTTCGTTCGCCGCGGCGGGCATATGGCGCCCGGACGCTCAGACACTGATGAGAATCCGCTCGGCGATTGTCGAACGTCCGGCCGACTGGCGATTGGTGCGGCGAAGCAAGGTGAACGTCGAGGGCGAGAAGCTCTCGCGGCCGCCGCGAGGGTTTGATCCTGAGCACCCTTTTATCGAGGATTTGAAACTGAAAGACTTTGTCACTTCGGTCCGCTTCTCGGAGAAACAGGTATGCAGTCCAAAATTCATCGTCGACTTTGCGGCGAACTGTAAGAAGATGACTCCGCCGTTGAGATTCATCGCGGCGTCACTCGATCTCGACTGGTGAAAAACCTTGCGGACGGAGGCTCGAAGATTTGCATTTGAACTTCCGCGGCTCGGCGACGCAACTTTGTCTTAGGAGGAGTAAAAGAAATAAGTTCCCTTTTTCGAGGGAGTTCACCGCAGAGTCGCAGAGTCGCAGCGTCGCAGAGACAGCAGAGGGGCTTACTCTCTGCGGTTCTCTCAGCGATCTCTGCGCCTCCGCGGCGAAGTGCTCACTTCACCGGCGGTCCTCATCTCGTGCTGCCGCATAACTCAAAACTGGAAGTTATTTTTTCGCCTCCTTAGCGCTCCAGCGGCGAATGTTGTCCAGCGGCAGTAGTGGTTCAATTGATCTTGGGTGGGCTCGTGCGGCTGGTTTTCCGGAATACCCGCGGATCAACGCTACGTTCGGATCGCGGATACTGCGCTGATCAGCGTTACGGAGTCTGCGGAGATCAGCGGTTTTCTTCCCTAACCACAAACCGATTCCTGTTGACGGGTTCATTCCGCCAAAGAATAAGCTCGCCTCCGCGATCGACTTTGCGACACGAGCTTAAGTTTGACTCCGGGACCTGTTTCGCCAAGAATCGTCTCTGATCGTCAGGTCGCCCAACAATCGAACTTCAGCAGCCGGCATGGCTGGACGCCGAATGTTTCGACGGAGTGCTTATGGCGGACATAAAAGGCTAAATGCCTGAATGAATTTTTTGAACGCGCGGTACGGAGAAGCGGCGGTAGACGCCGCGAGGGCCGATCTTCCTGAAACCGGCCGAACGCTATTGTCGAAGCCGCTCCTCGATGCCAGATGGTATTCGCTGACGACTCTGGATACTCTAGGCGCCGATCTTTGCGTCTTTGCGAGAAACTCTTTTCCGCGGGTTCTGGTTCCAAGAACATTAACCGCGGAGGGACGGAAGGTTCCGGAGGTTCGCGGACGGAGCTTGTCCGACAAATAACGCACTATGACCTCACTACCCACTGCCCCACTACCAGAGATTCTTGACACGCGAAATCACTGTCTAGTATTTTCAATGACTGGTTCATTCACGGAGCGTGATCGATGGGTAAACGCTGTCACGTGAGGCAAAGCCAGCGTAGCTCAGTTGGTAGAGCATCGGTTTCGTAAACCGGAGGTCAAGGGTTCGAGTCCCTTCGCTGGCTCCATAAAATCAATAGGTTAGGCCGCCGACCGGGCGGCCTTTTCCATTTGGATATACAAACGGTTATACATTCAACGGCTCGCGGAACTCTGGATCACGATTAAAAACAACGCATGGATGAAGGCCCTCCACTTCCACATTCTTTCGTGCGTTATCTCGCGTGACTGCGTGTGCGTTAAAGCTTGGCCGGCTTTTCCGAAATCAAGCAACTCCCTCGCTGCCCAGCACCGCACAATTCGCGGCACTGGCCTGACCGAACAGACTGCCTATATCACTACCGCAGTCGGCCGTTGGACGAAGCGCTAGATTATGGACGGATCAATATGCCATCGACAGGAAGAGGATCATTGAGATTTTCTTTCCGTTGAATTGGAAACCAGATCCAAAGCGGTCACGCCGGCGGCATATAACCAGCCTTTCTCCCCGCAACGCTTGAAGCTATCTATGAACCCGTTGCGGTCGCGTACAAATGAGAAACACCGCTCTATTTGGAAATCAGGAAACTCAGGGCACTCAAGTCGCAGTTCGACCGTCATCTCTCGTGATCTGTCTCCTCGCATTATAAGAGCCCTATCGGGAGCGACAGTCCAAATCTCCAACGCTGCTTGGCCTGTGTTCTCGCTCTGTCGAATTACCGCGACCGATTCCGGGGGGTCTTTGCGCGGGCGAAGCATTAGCTCGCCGACTCCTTGGTGATTAGTCCATTCAAGGTCTGCGGGGAGATTATAAAGGAGCGGCCGACCATCACGGTCAAGAACCCTCAACACGCGCACACTAGCCGTGACTGTGTTCCTTCCGCGATTCCAGATTCGTAGCCTATACATCCCCCAGACTTGGTCGAGGAAGAGAGTGTCGTCAAGTTCTAATTGTGGAGAAGAGGTGCGATCCCAGTCTCGTTGGCCTCGCCAAAGGAAAAGAATGGCTATGACTAACCACGGCGCATAAGCAAGTTTAACCATGCCGAGCGGCATACTAAGCCACGTCAGATTGGACCACCACTTGAGGATGGGTCCGGCCAGACCCATTATGGCAAGAGCGACGCTCCATGCTTTTTGCGTGCGAGTGGCGAAAGGGAAAACCGATGCCCGCCACAACTTCAGGAAGCGGATGAGTCTCTTCATACCGTTCTCCTTGTTCGGAACCCAGGCTTTGAAGTCTCGCTTGTTGCCGTTCCTTTTTCCATAAGCGGCTAAGCCGTCGTCTCCCGTTGACGGTTCTCCCCGGCAGGATTAGACTCGGGAAGGATGTTCAGAAAGCTACTCACCGCCGCTTTCGTAGTCTCGCTGACGGCGCAGTCGTTCGCCGCGGCGACGCCTGCGTCTGGCGGCGAAGGAGAGTGTTTATCCGGCTGCTGCCGTCGAACTCGGGCGAATGAAAGCGACGCGGGCTTAGCTCGCCTGTGTTGCGCTTTGAACTGCCAGGCTCCTGGCGAAACAAACGCGTCACCGGTTACACATATGAACCTGAGTAAGCAGCACGTTCATTGGCTGCATGGCTCGCACGGTTCAACTGAGCGTCTCCCAAAGACCGTAGCGAAATCGAGTTTTGCATCGCTGAATAGCTTAACCCGCGGTTCGATTCCCATATATCTCGCAATCCACGCCTTCCTTATTTAGCGGGAGTAGTGTCTCTACTCACGAATAAGCCGCGTTCAATCCGAGCGTCGAGAGGCAGTTTTTCGCTTTCTGTTGCAGGCTTGTTAACAGCAAGTTCAGCATCGGGAGAACCGCCGATAGCGAGGGAGGCTATTAGATGTCAATCAATCAAATTACACTGACTGCCGGCTTACTGATCGCCGCGCTGACTGGTGGAGCGTGCGGCGTCGCGAAATCTCGCGAGGACAAGGTCATTGCCTCGAAGAAGGCGGGCGATATGTTGGTGTCGGTGGCAAGCGCCAGCGGAGAAATAAGGAACGGAGAGAACGAGTTATTCCTGACGTTCACCGACGGCTCGGGCAAGCTCGTCGACGTTGGAGCGGCTTCGCTGAGATTCCACATGCCGGCAATGATCGGCATGGCCGAAATGAACGACACTGCAACGCTGACAACCACCGAGACAGCGGGCAGGTATAGAGCCCAGGTGACGATTCAGGCGGCCGGAACATGGGAAGCAATAGTTGGCTACGATGGCGCGCATGGCAAGGGTCAGGCGCGAATGACGGTCAACGCGAGGTAGTTATTTGTCATTTGTCACTTGTCACTTGTCATTTGTCATTTGTCATTTGTCATTTGTCATTTGTCACTTGTCACTTGCTAGTCTCTCAAAACTTGGTTGTCGTAATACACGACTCGCCAATAATAAGTGACGAATGACGAATGACGAATGACGAATGACAAGTGACAAATGACAAATGACAAATGACAAATGACAAATGACAAATGACAAATGATTAATCGCATCATCGAATTCTCACTAAAGAATCGCTTCATAATCGTCGCGGCGTACTTGGTGCTCGCGGGATGGGGCTACTGGGCCTTACTGCGCACGCCGATCGACGCAATACCGGATCTCTCAGACAATCAGGTGATAGTTTTCACCGACTGGGTTGGGCGAAGTCCCCAGGAGGTCGAAGACCAGGTCACCTACCCGCTGACGACGAACCTGCAAGGTCTGCCGGGCGTACGAGCCGTGCGAGGCCAATCAGCGTTCGGCTTTTCGATGATCAACATCATCTTCGAGGACTCGGTCGATCTCTACTGGGCGCGCACGCGAGTGCTGGAAAGACTCAACTTTGTCACCAGGCAGCTTCCCGAAGGCGTGACGCCGACCTTGGGTCCAGATGCAACAGGCGTAGGGCAAATTCTGTGGTACACCGTCGAGGGCCACGGCTATAGCTTGATGGATCTTCGCACTCTGCAAGACTGGTTCATACGTTATCAACTCAACTCGGTCCAGGGCGTCGCTGAAGTTGCATCGGTGGGCGGGCAAGTCCGGCAGTATCAGATCGACGTTGACCCTAACAGACTTCGCGCCTATTCGATCCCGCTCTCAATGGTTGTCGAGGCCGTCAGGCGGAGCAATAACAACGTCGGCGGTAACGTGGTCGAGCAGAACGGCCAGTGGTCGGTAGTGCGCGGCGTCGGGCTGGTCAACTCGGCGGCTGATCTCGAGAACACGGTTATCGGCGGCTCGGGCGGCACGCCTATATTCATAAGGAACGTCGCTTCGGTTAAACTCGGAGGCGCATTTCGCGCAGGAGCGCTTGATCGGGACGGCGAGGAAGCCGTAGGCGGCGTTGTGATAGCCAGGTATGGCGTTAGCACGCTCGAAGTGATCAACGCGGTAAAGCTCAAGCTGGAAGCGCTCAAAGCGGGCCTGCCCCCCGGCGTCGAGATAAAGCCGTTTTACGACCGCACCGAGTTGATCCTGCGAGCCACTGAAACCCTGAAGCGCGCGCTGCTCGAAGAATTGCTGCTGGTCACGCTGGCTCACGTGATCTTTCTCTTTCACTTTCGCTCGATACTGATCGTAACGATTCCATTGCCGCTCGCGGTTCTGCTTTCGTTTCTGTTCATGTATTACCTCGGCATCAGCTCCAATCTCATGTCCCTGTCCGGGATCGCTATCGCGATCGGCGTGCTTGTCGACGCCGGCATCGTCGTCACGGAAAACGCATTTCGAAACATCGAAAAGAAGAAAGTCGATCCGCGAAACCGCAAGCTGGTATGGGAGACGGTGCTCGAATCAACGCGGCTCGTCGGCAGACCGATCTTCTTCTCGATGACGATAATTATTCTGGCGTTCATTCCGGTCTTTGCCCTTACTGGACGAGAGGGAAAGCTCTTCCACCCGCTCGCCTTCACCAAAACGTTCGCAATGGTGGCCGCGACGGTTATCGCGGTGACGTTAGTACCCGTTCTGTGCACGTTGCTGCTGGGAGGCCGCTTTCACTCCGAGGATCAGAACCTCGTGATGCGAGGTCTAAACCGCATCTATAAGCCTGTGCTCAACTGGGCGCTGGCGCACAGGGCGGCGGCCATTAGCACGGCGGGAGTCTTATTCTCGGTGGCTTTGTTGCTGGCTACCTCGGCGGCGTGGCTGCCGGTTTTGAAACGCACTCCCGGCGCCGCCCCGCTCGTCGAACGAATTCATGCGATCGGAAGCGAGTTCATGCCCGAGTTAAACGAAGGCGATTTGATGTATATGCCGATCACCGATCCCGCCATCTCGATCGATGAAGCGCTTCGAATAATGCGGATGCAGGATCAGGCGCTCCGATCCTTTCCTGAAGTCGCATGGGTTGTAGGCAAAGCGGGCCGCGCGGAGACCTCCACGGATCCCGCGCCCGTCAATATGAACGAAACCTTGATCCACTTAAAGCCGGCGGAGCAGTGGCGCTCTGGCCTTACGCGGCAGAAGCTGGTTGAAGAAATGAACGCGCGTCTGTCGATGCCGGGGGTGACGAATATATGGACGCAGCCGATTATCAACCGGATCGAAATGCTGACTACGGGTATACGCACCGAAATAGGACTGAAGATTTACGGGAGCGATCTTAGCGAGCTCGAGCGGAAATCGAGAGAAGCGGCTTTAATACTACAAGCCGTTCCGGGCGCAGCCAACGTTTCACCCGAACCGCTCACAGGCGCTCCCTACATAGACATCAAGATTGATCGGAAAGCCGCCGCGCGTTATGGAATAGACGTTCGCGCGATTCAGGACGTAATTGACACCGGGATCGGCGAAACCAACGTCACGGTCACCATCGAAGGCCGCAAGCGGTTTCCGGCGCGCGTGCGTTACGCGCCCGAGTTCCGTGGGAGCGCCGAGGCTCTGGGACGGGTGGTGGTTCCCGCTCCAAACGGGGCTCAGATACCGCTCGCCCAGTTGGCGTCGATTCAAGCCAGCAACGGAGCTTCCATGATTCAGAGCGAGAACGGTCTGCTCCGCGGAACGGTCTTGATGAACGTACGAGGCCGCGACGTCGGAAGCTTTGTCGAAGAGGCGAAGCAGGCGCTCGCTCGGAGATTGACGCTCCCGGCCGGCTATTACGTCGAGTGGAGCGGCCAGTATGAAAATCAACAGCGAGCTCGCGCCAGGTTAATGATCGTGATGCCCGTCGTGCTGCTTGTGATCTTCGTCATGCTCTACTTCACCTATCGGTCCTTCGTCGAAGCCGCCCACGTATTGATGGCCGTGCCGTTCGCGCTGACTGGAGGAGTGTTCTTGCTTTACGCATTGGACTACAACTTCTCCGTCGCGGTGTGGGTCGGCTTCATCGCGTTGTTCGGAACAGCCGTTCAGACGGGCATGGTGATGGTGATCTACTTGAATGAAGCGGTCCATCGCAAGAAGGCGGAGGCCGGAGGCCGTCTTACTCGAGAGCAGCTAAAGGAAGCGGTCACCGAAGGCGCGCTGCTAAGGCTCAGGCCCAAGGTTATGACCGTATCAACGGTCGTCGCCGGGCTGCTTCCCATAATGTGGAGTTCGAGCGCCGGATCGGAAGTAATGAAACCGCTCGCGACTCCGGTGCTAGGCGGGATGGTCTCGTCGCTTCTGCACGTTCTGGTAGTGACGCCGGTGATTTTTTTCTGGTTACGCGAACGCGAATTGAGACGCGAGAGCGAGCAGCAAGAGCATAAAGTGTTTTCGGAGGTCGAACATGGTGACCAGTAATGAGGGAAGCAATAAGAGTTGGGGTCCGAACTCCGCTTGTGAAGACGACGTAAACAGGCGTGATTCTCGTTTCAGCGCAAGGTTGAAGATTAATGTACTGGCGGGCCTCCGTGCCCGCCCCCCTTTGCGCCGCGGTCTAGTTTTCTTCAAAGAGCGCCTTGTCGAGAATCGAAGTGGCCGCCGCTCTTTCATAGCGGTTCCCTTCAAGAAGAGGGGCGGCCACGGAGAGCCGCCCGCACATGTTTTCGTAAATCGCACGGTAAACTTCCTGCCGCGTCATCTGGCGCGCGCCTGTTCCGCCATGCTAATCGTTGCGGCGCCGCCGCCAATCGCATGGCCACAATCGGCTAACGAACTCGGCGTTGTTCTCACCACGAGAGAACCGGGCAAGCCGGTTCCACCGCCGTCCTCCGTTTCGAGATTCATCGATCAAACGGGAGGACTCACCAGCGCCGAGATCGTCCGGCTCGCATTAGCCCGCAATGGCGAACTCGCCGCCGCGAGACAGACAATCGCCGAAGCCAGAGGGCGCCTTCGTCAAGCGGGGCTGCGCCCTAACCCAATGATAGAGACCAGCGGGAGCCACTCGCTTGCCGGGCCGGATAATAATTTCATGATCGGAGCGGAACTGCCGCTTGAGCTCGGAGGACGGCGCGCGGCTCGCATCGCCGTCGCTCATCGTGAGATCGAAATGCGGGAGGCTGAAATCGCCGACTTCGAACGCAAGCTGACTGCCGAGGTCCAAGTGAAATACGCCGAAGCAGCGGCGGCGGCGCGGAACCTGCGGTACACGGAAGACCTGCTGAATCTGACCCGTGAATCGTATCGGTTGATACAAGCGCGAGTGGACCGGGGCAAGAGCGCGCCTCTCGAGGGCAACATCGTCAATGTCGAAGTCGCGCGGGTCGAAGTGATGCGAATAGGCTTCGAAAGCCGCGCCGAACTCGCGATGATCGAGTTGAAGAAAGCGATAGGAATCGAACCCACGGAGCCACTCCGCCTTGTCGACGAGCTAAACTCCGTCCGCCAGGCCGCTCCCCACGCCGAGGCGGTTCGAACGGCTCTCGCGAGCCGGCCCGATATCGCGGCGGCGCGGGCCGCCGAAAAAATGGCCGCGGCGCAGATCGAGCAAGCGCGAGTCGAAGGAAAAATGGATGCGAGCATATTCACAAGCTACGAGCGAATGAATTTTGGGATCGACGCCCGCGGCTTCGACATCTCCGGCGCATTGGTTCCGATCAGCCAGGTCTTCCACTCAATGACCGGAGGCGTAAAGCTTGTCTTTCCGGTTCGAAACGGGAACCAGGGTAACATCGAAGCGGCAGCCGCCGCGGAACAAGCCGCGCGAAGACGACGCGAGTTCGCCGAGGTCGTTGTTCGCGGCGAAGTGGCCGCCGCTTACGTTCGGCGCGAAGGGGCTCTCGCGGCGCTCGATGTGTACCGCGACGGCGTCCGCAGCCAATCGATGCGAAATCTCGAGGTGGTCCGGCAAACCTACGTGCTTGGACAGAAGTCCGTTGTGGACTATTTGGCTGAACAGAGGAGATTCATCGAGATCGAGTCCGCCTATAACGATTTGCTGAAGGAGGCTTTCAACTCGGCGATCGAGATCGATCGCGCTGTCGGGACGAAGTAGGCGCTACCTCTGGAGTTTGGCAATGTTGGGTTGGACTTTTTGGAAGGAAGAAATTGGTTAAGTTCGTCAAGCATCAGCAAATCACAGGCCGGGAAGAGGGATTTATCCCCGCTCCCTTGTTAACGCCAGTTTGAGTGAATCGCAAGCGGAAGAGCGGGGATAAATCCTCTTCCAGACCTGTGATTTGCTGTAGTCGCACCAGGAACTTGGATATTGGTCTTCCCAAAATGGCCAGACGCCAGAGGCGGCGCCCCCAAACGGAATCGGTGAAATATGAACAAGGAAAATGACACCAGCAATAACGAGCTTTCGGGGCTGCAAGCCTCTAATTCGTCTGGTCGTCGCAAACTATCGCTCAGGATGCTGCTCATTGCGTTGGTCGTCTTGGTAGTAGCGGTGATCGCTATTTCAGTGCTGGTGGGGCGCAATGGCGCTGGAAGCAGCCTAGTCGGCCGCCCGGTTTCAGCGCCTGCCTTCGACGAGGCCACGTCTGCGTCACCAACGGGCGTCGCGCCAAGGCCCGGCGATGTAATCGTCACCCTCTCCGCGGAACAGATGGACAGCGCTCACATCAAGACTGAGGTTGCCACTGTTCGGGATGCAACAGGCGCGCAAGGCTCGGGCGGCCTCCGAACGACGGGGACGGTTCAGCCGAACGCCTATAAGGAGATACCGGTGTTTCCAATCGCCGGCGGAATCGTCAGGCAAGTTTCGGCGCAAGCGGGCGACAAGATCAGCCGCGGGCAAGCCCTCGCGGTTATATTCAGCACGGAACTGGCGGACGCGCAGGGAGCTTATCTCGGCATGCTCGCCGAGGAAGACAGGCATCACCAACACTACAGGCGCACGGTTGAGCTGGCCGAATTGGGCGCCGCAAGCCGCGAGGACCTCGAGGAGGCTACGGCGCAATACAAGACCGAGCAGGCCAAGCTGGCTTCGATGCGAGAGCGTCTGATCCTGCTCGGACAAACCGAGAAGCAAATTGACGGACTCCGTGCGTCCGGCCGCGTGAATTCTATGCTCACGATCGAATCGCCGGCGTCAGGCACAATCCTCAGCCGAACCGTGAATGCCGGCGAAGTGGTTACGGCTGGCAAAGAGCTATTTCGTCTGGCGGATCTTTCAACGGTATGGGTGGTCGGACAAGTTTACGAGAGCGACTTCGCCTTAGTGAGGCTGGGAACATCGGCGCGAGTCACGACAGCAGCCTACGCGGGTAAGACCCTGACCGGCCGGGTCTCGTTTATAGATCCCCGAGTGGATCCGCAGACCCGAACCGCGCAGGTAAGAGTAGAGGTCGTTAATCAGGCCGAGACTCTGAGGCTGGGCATGTTTGTCGATTTGAGCTTTGGCGTTCCCGAAGCCAAAGAGTCCGCCGCTTCCGCCGTCGTGGTGCCAAAGAGCGCAATTCAGATGGCAGGTTCGAAGCAGGTGGTCTTTCTGGCTACCGGACAGCGAGGAGAGTTCATTCAACGCGAAGTCGTGGCCGGCGCGGAGAGCAATGGCGCAACGCCAATTTACAGTGGCCTAAGCGCGGGAGATCGAGTCGTGACCGAAGGGAGCTTCCTCTTGCGCGCCGAAACCTCGAAGCTCAACTCCTCGCAGCCGGAACCGCACGCAATGCATGAGGGAATAACAGGGACGCCACGTGAGGCTTCGTTGGACAAGAAAGGCAGCCTCGAGATCCAGTCGATAACGATCACGCTAAGCGAGAGCGGCTACGATCCGCCGAGTATAACACTGCGCAGCGGAATCCTCGCGCATCTGACGTTCATCCGAAAAGCCGAAGTTACATGCGGCACGGAAATACTGATTCCAGAGTACGGCGTCAAGCGCGAACTGCCTTTAGGCCAGCCCATCATGGTTGAGCTAACGCCGCGCAAAGCCGGCGAGTATAGTTTCACCTGCGGGATGAACATGCTGCGCGGGAGCATAATCGTCAGATAGTCACCTAAGTGTTGGGGATTACCGGGAAGTTGCGCGCGAAAGAAGGCTGGTTACTCAGCGCTTCGGGCGCTTTGGCCAAGCAGGAATGTCATTCGGCGGTGCCGGCGTCATCCCATTGTTCCGGCAGAGGCTGAGGGCCGGGACGGATTCCAGCCAGATCCGGATCTTCACCTTCGAGCCTTGGGCCAGCCGTCGCGCGGCGCTCCTTCGATTCCAATCTGCGAACTTCCTTGTCCTTTTGCTTCTGCTGCCGGGCCTTTTCCTTCTCACGCTTTTGGAATGTCGGTCTGCTCTTCTTTGCCATTTATGATTCCTCGCTTCCAGCATCATCATCATCCCACAATTCAGTGCGACTGGCGAAATTCTCACCCAGATCGTCGTCTTCCACGCCGTCATCGTCGGCTCCGAACACGACTCGGGCGTTCTTTCGCTCGCGTATCGGACCCTTGGGCACGCGCTCGCCTTTGGCGCCGCCCTTTGACGGCTTTCGAGACCGGCGAGGAGCGGCGTCCGGACCGAAGCTAGGTCCGGCCGGGCCCGGAGCGGCGATCGTCACGCCGGAAGACGGCGCGGGCCGCGGGCGAGGAGACGGCGGCCGTTGATCCCTGGCCACCGCTTCGCTCACGCCGATGGGTCTGCCCTTGAAGGGCTGGCTGTCAAACCGGCGTATTGCTTCCCTGGCATGCGCCTCGTCGGCGTACTCGATGAAGGCAAACCCTCGCTGTTTTCCGGTCTCTCTATCCGTGGGAAGATAGACGTACGACAGCGGCCCGACAGCGCCAAAGTGCTCGCGCAGGTGGGCTTCCGTCGCGTCATATGGAAGATTTCCAACAAAAAGGCGAATACCCATCTCGTGTCCTTCTAGGTTGCGGCGCTCAGCGCCGTGGACTGAACGAACGCGCGTAGTTGCCGCGCAGGCGGCCTATCTCGGAGCCCAGGCTTATCTGGCGGTCGGTTCTGCCATCAGAAAAGCCGTTCAGCTTCGATCGCTGAATTTTTAGCCCCGATGACCGCTCGATAAGCGCCATCGTTGATTCTTCTTCAGGACTGACCAGCGTCAGCGCGCTGCCCCCGCGGCCCGCCCGCGCCGTGCGTCCCACTCTATGCAGATAACTCTCCGCGGTTGACGGCACATCGTAGTTCACGACGTGAGAAATGTCATCCACGTCGATCCCGCGCGCGGCTACGTCCGTGGCTACGAGAACTCTAACGCGGCGGGTGCGGAAGCCCGAAAGCGCCGTGTTGCGCTGCGACTGAGTGCGGTCCGAATGCAGCGTAGCTACGGCGTGCCGGTTCGCGGCCAGCACCTTTGCGACGCGGTCGGCGCTCCGCTTGGTTTCCGTGAACACCAGGAACGAACCGTCGGGGTGCTGCTCGAGCAGTTGGAGCAAAAACGGAACTTTCGCATGCGAGAGCACCGAATAAGCATTCTGGGTGAGTGTCGCCACGGTAGTTACGCGTCCAACTTCGATGCGCACTGGATTGATCATCATCTCGCGCGCGAGTTGCTCGACCTCTCGCGAAAGAGTCGCCGATAACAGCATCGTTTGCCGCTTGCGTGGCAGGTTCGCGACTATTCGTCTGACCTGCGGCAGGAACCCCATGTCCAGCATGCGGTCGGCTTCATCCAGCACCAGGAGACTGACGCTCTTCAGCGAAACCGCTTGCCGCTGGATCAAATCGTTCAAGCGGCCCGGGGTTGCTACGATGATATCGGCTCCTTCCTGGAGCGCCCTGATTTGTTTAGAGAGGCTTTCGCCGCCCAGCACGGCGACGGTTCGCAGTCTGGCTGCGCGCCCGTAGTGCTTCGCCGTTTCGTCTATCTGCAGGGCTAGTTCTCGAGTTGGCGCGAGCACCAAAGCGCGAGGCGCGCCTGGCTGGGCTAACAGTTGGATAATGGGCAGCAGAAACGCCACGGTCTTTCCCGACCCGGTCTCCGCCGACGCCAGGACGTCGCGGCCGGCGAGCGCGTTAGGTATGGTTTTCCGCTGGATCTCGGTCGGCTGGGTGATTCTTGTTCTTTCGAGCGCCCGGACAAGCGAGACGCTCACTCCTAATTCGTCAAAACTATTCTGATTCATCAATCTCTCACGGTACACTGTATTCCATGAAAAGTAAAAACCGTCCGAATGCGGTGTTAAGGACAAGATTGGTCGAGAGTACAGGCTGTTAGTGTACCGGTGACGTTGCAGCAGTCGCCCTTGCAATCCGTTCAGCGCGTTTCGGTTGTCTACGGTACGCCACGGCGACTTGCATCGCCGCGGCGTATGTGAAGAAGGTCGATTAGTAGCGGTTTCCAAATCCGCCGCGTCCGCCGCCGCCGCCGCCGCCGCCGCGTCCGCCACGTCCGCCGCCGAATCCGCCTCGGCCGCCTCCTGATCGCTCCTCACGCGGGCGGGCTTCATTCACGGTCAGCGCCCGCCCATTCAACTCGGCTCCGTTGAACTGGGCGATCGCCTTTTCGGCTTCGTCAGCCGCCATCTCGACAAACGCGAAACCCTTCGAACGCCCCGTGTCGCGGTCCGTGATAATATTGACAGACTCGACCTGGCCCGCTTGTTCAAACAGGTTGGTCAGGTCATTCTCCGTCGTCTGATACGACAGATTCCCAACAAAAATTCTTTTCGTCATGTTTCTCCTTAGAAACTTGCTATGAGGAACTTCCGAGACCTTGCGAGGAGGAGGATCAACGAGCGGATCAAGCAATCTCCGAGCTAAGACAGTCGCTCCTAAAACCAAATCGAAACAGCAACACTCGAGGTTGCCAAAGTCTTTGTCACTCTATCAGGGGCTGACGAGCAAGTCCAGTGGAAAACGGACTCGGGGAGTCGGCGGATCTGCCCACGGGCGCGCCGGCCAAGCCGGACCGAACCTTGAATCGGCGTTTGAGGAAAGCGCGGCGAGAGAAAGCATGACCGCGAAGATCACGGTTCTCCCGCCGCCACCCATATTCTCGCGCCGTCTATTGACGTCAGGACCGTGATTAGCTGCGCATGCCCTTTGGCCAGTCAACTCCAGAGATCAGCTTAACGATCCATGTTGGGTTAGCCTGGCCGGGACAGGCCCCCCATTGCTGGAGGGCTTCGTTGCCATACCTGACATTCCCGATGTGCTGGGACTTGTCTTTGTCCACTTCCGGATCCGAATCAACAAAACCCAGTCTGCGCCTGAGCAACTCGATGTCGCCGGGCTTTCCGGTCAGGAAGGTCCACCCCGGTTTCGCGCCATGCATTTCCGCATACTCTTTGAGAGCGCCGGGGCTGTCCCGGTCTGGCTTGAGCGTGATCGAATACATGAAGATGTCTCGGCCAATACGGTCGCCCAGAGCCTTCTGGACTTTTACAAGGTTCGCGGTGATTCCGGGACAAATCCCTTCACATTCCGCATACATGAAATTTATGACGACGATCTTGTCTTTGATGAGATCGTCGTAGAATCTGACTTCTTTCCCTTCGTGAGTCAAGAGCGAGACGTTGGGAAAGTACCTGTCCCTGATCAATTCGCGAGAAGTTTTCCCCTTGGCGGGCCGGTCTTCCCCGTGCGCCAAATCCCCTGCCAGCGAGGATAGTCCAACCATCGCGATTGATTCTCTTCTCGTTATTCTTGGCATACTCGAAGCTCCTTTCTCTATCTGAAATGTTGGCTACGGGGTAGTCTTGTTGTCGCCCACGATATCGATGTCCCACCTCAACATCATTGCGTGATCTTCGTGAACGACGTTGTGACAGTGCATGGGGTGGCGTCCGAGGAAATCCCGGAAACGGAAGAACAACTCAATTTGCTCGTTGAACTGAAGCCGCACGACATCCTTACGTGAGTTCTCTTCAGAACCAACCGCGGGCGCAACGCCATTGCGCTTCAGTATCTGGTGCTCCTCGAAGTGAATGTGCACCGGATGCTGCCAGCCGCCGGAGTTATTTTGCAGCACCCACTTTTCGACGCTGTTCCGCTGCACGGTGAAGCGCGGCGCGTCGCAATCAACAAACTTTCCGTTGATCGCCCACTGGCCGTTCGTTCGTTCGAACCGAAACGTTCGAGTGACGCGGGGCGCAGCGGTCTTGTTCGGCAAGGCGTAGAACTGCGGCATTGTAGCCGGATCGACGCTGTGGTCGGCGACCGGAGGAAGAGCGACGTCGAACCGCATGGTCAGATTCCCCTGGCCTGGCGCAAGAATCGTGCTGGTTGGACCGCGTCCACTCGTTTGCAAGAGCCGGTTTTCGAAGTAGATCGACTTCCCGGCGAACGGCGTGAAGTCGATTATCACGTCCTTTCTCTCGGCGACTCCGAGCCTGAAGCTCTCAATCTGAACCGGCCGTGGCAGGAGGTTCCCGTCATTCGCGATCTCCCAGAACATGTTATGTGCGTTCAGGTTGTTGAGGTCGGTCAGGAACAACTCCCAGAATCGTGAAGGGCCGGCGTCCAGACACCTGAACCGGTATCGGCGCGGATGGACTTGAAAGAACGGCTGAATCTTTCCGTTCACCATGAACTTGTCGCCGAGAATCCCGTCAGTGTTGAACAAGTCAAAGAAGAGTTGGCCCGACGAATCGAAGACCTTGTCGTTGAACATGAGCGGCACGTCGAACTCACCGCTGGGCAGATGGAACCCCGTTGTCTCGTCGCCGGTGTCGAATTGATTGAAGAGCAGGTAGAACCCGGTCAACCCCTTATAGACGTTTTGAGCGGTGAAGTCGACGCGATGGTCGTGATACCAAAGCGTGCTCAACGACTCATTGACGTCGCCGTTAGGCGGATGGGTCGAGTTGAAGCCTGCCTGCTTGTTGGGATAGTGCTGGTCATAGAACTGGGCGATCTCAAAGAAATCGCAGGGAAAGCCGTCGCTCTCAGACGGCGTGTGGCCGTTGTGCAGGTGAGTGCTCACCGAAGGCTTGCCGAAGCCTCCGTTATTTGTCGTCAGGCCGTTGAAGTTACGGATCAAAATCGGCTCGCCGTATCGAGCGATGTAGGTCGGGCCCGGAAACTGTCCGTCAAACCCCCAGATGGTCTGAAGCGGCAAATCCGGTGAAAAGCTGAATTGCGCGGGCGTCTGATGAACCTCGTAGAGTTTCCGCGGAGGCAATTGGGTGAACGCCTGGTGCGGCCTTGTCCGGCCTTCTCCGGCGGCCGTGTTTGGGTTCACCGTTGGAGCCGGAGTAAGCGAAGCAACGGGCTGCTTGATAGGCATGATGGGAAGCGGCTCAATGAAGGGTCGCGTGGGCGGGCTTACGGGATTGTCCAGCGGAACGACTCCCTGTGGATCCCGCCACCGGGCGCTGAGTCCCCGTTT
Source organism: Blastocatellia bacterium (assembly GCA_023265195.1). Taxonomy (GTDB): domain Bacteria; phylum Acidobacteriota; class Blastocatellia; order UBA7656; family UBA7656; genus QHVH01. Next base: position 24,880 of record JAHFUG010000001.1, read on the forward strand.
GGGCACGAGCATTCCCGCGCCGGTCAGCAGACCCATCTTCATCATGTCGCGTCTGCTTAGATTCGCTTCGATGATTTCCCGGCGGTTCTTGGCCGCGTTCTCAATCTCCTTCAATCGTTTCTTTGAAGCTTTTGGCATCGGCATCTCCTTCTGGTTGTGGTAATCAACATAGGTGCTCCGCTTGTCCACTTAGAGACAAAACTTAACCGAGGCGCCAGCGCAGCAATGCGTGGCGTCGATTCCGAGTGGATCGGCCTCTCCGTGAGCTCACTCGCTCACGGAGTGCTTAGGCTTGGGGTCAGCCATTTCGGCTAACACGATTAACGGAAGATCAGTCAGGCGTGAGGACAACTTACAGCCCTGTGGCCTGGAACGCGCAGAAAAACACTAGCAACGTGTGGCGTAGCGGCGGGAGGCGCATTGCTGCTCCAGTCCACTCGCCCTTTTTGATATCGGTTCTTGCTTGATTGCCCGCGCCCCTTTTTCGCGAGCATTCAGGTGCGTCAGCCTCGAAGTTCTGGCTGAAACTGACGCGCGGTACTCTATACTTGAAGCGCGCGTCCGGTCAACCCTTTTTCGAGCGAAGCCGCTGACCCAAATTGGCTCCGCATTGGCGGCGCCAGCGAGGATGTTGTAAATTCTTCTCGGTTGAATCCGAAACTCCGCGAGTGACTTGCATGCCGAAAAGAAAACCCGAATCCAACCGGCATGAAGCGAAAACACAGTCGAGGTTATCCCGTGAGCGGGCTGTCATTGCCGCCGCGGCTGTCATCTTCCTAGTCACGGTTGGGGCAGTTCTCGCGTTGATATATGGACGGGATCGGCGGACTCCATATTCATCAGTTCCAAAGCCCGCCTCGGCTCCACAAACCTTTAGCGCTCGCGACGCAAAGACCGGCAGCCAATCCTCTGGGACCGATCAAGCTACGGCTCCTCAACTCGAGAAAATGGAAGTCGCTCAGGCCGTGATGGTCACGGTCGAGTTGAACTTTGGATCCAAACTTCCCACGATCGCGGAAGCGCTAAGGGAAGTCGATCGCGGTTACAAACCCGACGACGGCGTGGGACGGACGTTCGCCATCCTCGACGCGTACGGCGAGCCAACTCCCGAAGGCAAACTCCACATGTCGATGCACGTAAGCAGCGAAAAGCCGGGCATGGGATCCCTCACCTTTCGCCCGACGGGAGAAGTGCTCTGGAGCAGCCGGATCGTCGCGGCCTCGCACTCGCCGACGCCCGCCTCAGGTGGAAAGAATCTGTTGATCAGTCTCGCGGACCAGGCCGGCGCCTCGCGCCTTCTCGACGGCTCCGGTGGAATCGCCTCGATCATGGACGCCAAAGTTAAGGAACTCGGAATACCAGTTCGGCAGTACTGGCCCGACGGAGCCGAGCGCGAAGTGACGTTCGTCTACAGCGCATGCGGCTGCCCCGTCAAAGTGATGGCCCGGCGGATCGGCGACCGAACAGTTCGAACAAAGGAACTGCCGGTGATCTTCCCTGACGACCCCCCAGCCGTCGCCGCGATATCAACTCTGATGGGGTGGCCACGCCGGCCGTGAGCGCGTGTCATCGCCTTTTTTGCATTGATCGGATAGCCCGTGCGCCGTGGAACCGAGCAATCTTATCCTGCGCGCGGCAAGTAACTGGCCACTCGCGACTGGGCCGCTTGCTACTGATTACCGGCTCCTTGCCACTAACTCTGCCAGTGCGTTTTGACTGGATGCTACCGTTGCAAATGGGTGGGCCGATCGGACGTTCCTTTCTTGGTTGTCATTGCCCCGACAGAATAATGTATTGATCGGTTTCAAGCAGCAACTGAGTTCCGATTTCGGCCATTCGATCAAACAAACGCATTCGTTCGAGCGCTCGTCGTGGAAGAGGAACGCTGACGATGATTCGATTGTCCTGCCGATTGACTACACGCGCTTTTCCACGCGCCACGGGGTGAATCTCCTCCAAAGCGGCCACATACTTCGCCACGGCGTCTTGCGCGCTTCCTAGAGGCTTGCGGACTCTGCTGGTTTCTCGGTTCACACGGCCTCCCCTAAAGCTCTTTCTACCGAGGACAAGAACCTATTCGCGCGGTCGTAAGCTCGTCTTGCTTCTCGCGCTAGGCTAGTCTAGCGTTCAACATTTCTCTCAACCCACCATCGGGCAATCAATCC
>JAHFUG010000001.1:27144-58143 GCA_023265195.1 Blastocatellia bacterium
CAATTATGCTCAGTGGCTTTTCGCTCGACGCCAGCAGTCCTTTTCAGTTGAAACGATGAAACGATAATCCGTAGCCCCGCCGTGCGTTATCGCTTATAATTCCGCCACGAGTTTTTGACCCAATTCAGCAAAAGGAGAGCCCTCGGATGAGACCATTAAAGGTCGCCTTTATTGCGATCCTGATGTTGCTCGAGTCTCTGGCTGTAACAACCCACATCGCAGCCGCGCAAACGGCTGGTCCCCAAAGCGCAATCGCGCCGAGAGTCGTCGGCCTTGAGGGAAATCTCGAAGCCGATGACATCATTCGAGTCGAGGTTGATCATCTCGCCCAGTGGGTGGAAAAACAGGGCAACGACCCAAGGAAACTAGTTCCGTACCTTAACGGCCTGGCCATCCGCGGCAACTATCCCGAGGAGATTCATGCCGCCAAGAACCATTTGCACTTTCATCTAAGAATAACCACCGAGAATAAGGGAGCTTGGATTGATCTGCTCGGAGAGCCACACGGGGTTCGCCGCGCGATAACCTTCAGCGTTGGACTGGAGAATCAATCGCCCTTCGATTCTGATTACGAGCAGGACAACAAGGTCCAGTTAACCGTGATTTCGCCCGTGTACGGCGTCATTGCATTGATAGTGGTTCTACTCACCTTGATACTGCTCATTTGGCTAGCTCGAAGGACGAACATAATTCGCGAGCCGGGCCCAAAGCCGGCCGGCGGAAAACTGAGACCGTACAATCTGGGCCGGACGCAGATGGCTTTCTGGTTCTTCTTGATCTACGCCTCTTATGTTGTGATCTGGCTGATCACCGACGCGCTCGATACGATCACGCCGTCGCTTCTTGGGCTTATGGGCATCAGCGCCGGCACGGCTTTGAGCGAGGCCATGATCGATTCCGGGAAAGATGTTGCGACAGCCGGCAAGCTACAGGATCTCACGGCCGAGAAACACTCCCTGGAGCAAAGCATCCCCGAGCTTCAATCCCAAGTAGCTAATATTCAAGCGAAGGGCGCAATGACGCCGGAGGATCTGACTAATAGGGACGGCTTGAGCAAGCAACTCCAGGATTGCCGTACGAGGCTTGCCCAGATTAGCCAGCAGATTCAGTCGCTCACCCCATCAGCATCGGCCGGCGTCTCCGCCGGGTTTCTCCGAGATATTCTCAGCGACTCAAGCGGGTACAGTTTTCATCGCTTTCAGATATTCGCATGGACGATCGTGCTGGGGGTCATCTTTACTTCGTCGGTATACAACGGGCTAACGATGCCTGAGTTCAGCACAACGCTGTTAGGTTTGATGGGAATAAGCTCCGGAACCTATATCGGTTTCAAGTTCCCCGAACAGAGGTAGCGGTCCGAACAGGCGTTCAATCAAAGGAGTGCCCACCTAACTAACGTAACTAAATTAGCTATAGCGAAGCCAGTGCAAGCATCACAACCGTACGCCCAAGAAGATCGGACGCCTTTTTCAAGGATGCTACAAATCGATTCTCGGCCAGTTGGATCGCTACGTGGGCGAATTCGTCCGATACCCGGCAGCGCAAGGATGGTGAGGTCCGTGAGGTATGGGCACAGCGGCCATCTGGCGTACATTGTTTGAAGAAATCCCGGGTTGGGGGAGGGGATTCGCACCCGGCTGGCGCGTATGCGCGGATTGGCATAACATGCCCGGCTCATGTCAGGGAACGATAGAATCGCATCCTCGATCAGCGCAGCGGCCGATTCCGAGTTGAACCGCGACGCTGCGGCCGATCCCGCGTTGAGCGACGCTGCCACGGACGATTTGAATGTGGCGGCCACGACGGATGATCGAGCCTCGTTTTCAGCTCAGTGGCCGCGTATCTACCCACTGATTCCGGTAATGCTCGCCTTGGTCTCGTCGTTTAATACCCTGTCGAATAGGTGGGCGTACGATGGCTCTCAACAGATACTCAAGAACGAATTGATCCGCGGCCTTAGAAATGCGCCGCGCCTCTTCACTTCCACTTTGAGGATGCCGTCCGCCGATGACATTCAGGACGCCGAGCCGTACTTCAGACCAATTGTAGGCGTGTTTCGGGCGCTGATTTATTCAGTGGCGGGGTACACGCCGTGGGTTTGGCACCTCGCCAGTGATCTCGTCCACGCCGCCGCTGCGCTGTTGGTCTTCTATGTCTGTGCGGAGATCACGGGCCGAAGACGGCTCGCGCTTATCGCGGCCAGCTTATTCGCCGTTAGCCCCGCGCACTCCGAAGCAATAGCCTGGTTGTCCGCCGTCTGTGATCCGTTGATGGCCGTGTTCGCCCTCGCCGCTTTCTACCTTTATCTTCGGCGCCGAGAGGACGGTCCAAAATATTTCTTGATCGGTTCACTCTTCCTGTTTCTTATCGCATTGCTCTGCAAAGAGACCGCGGTTGTGCTGCCAATTGTGATCCTATGCTGGGAAGCTCTTGACGGTGAGAACACTGGTTCATTGGTTAAGAGACTACTCAACGCGGCCAGGTCCGCGGCGCTGTTCGTGATCCCACTTGCGATCTATCTATTGATGCGGGTCATCGCGCTTGGCGGTCTTACGGGAAGCCTCGATCCGGGGCGAACGGGTTTTCGGTTGTTGACCGTTCCGCTGGTTCTAGCAAAGTACATACTATTGATGGCGTGGCCGGTGAATTACAGCGTACATCAATACATCGATCCGGTTGCCTCGATCCTGACGGTAAGATTCATCGTTCCGGTTCTGTTCATCATCGCGCTGATTTGGGGAATCGCCAGGGTGAGATCGAGAGTGGCGTTGTTTTCTGGCCTTTGGTTTGTAGTCTGGTTGCTCCCTCCCTTGGCGTCGGTGGGTGTGTTGAATCCGCTCTTGTTGGTTCAGGAGAGATATCTTTACTTGCCGTCGTTTGGTTTCTGTTTCGCGCTGGCGGCTGGAGTCGAGTGGCTTGCGGCGCGAAAGCCATTCAACATTGCGACGGGAACCGCATTGGCCGCGGCTTCGATTCCGCTGATAGTAATATCGTCGTTCCTTTTGATTTCACAAAACACCCTGTGGCGCGACACCAGGACTCTGTTCAGGAACAGCGTCGAGCAATTTCCCACGTCGGGGTATGCGCATTCGATTCTTTCAACCGCCTACTTTGAAGCCGGCGAATTAAAGGCCGCCGAGGAGGAAGCAAAGACCGGTTTCGAGGTTGAGCCGCTGTGCTTCGACGCGTACATAAACGCGGCTCTCTACGCGCAGGCGGGCGGCGACGCGAAGAGAGCCCTTCGCTTTATGGAGCGTGCGGAATCCGCGGCCAGAGGGCAGCCCCTTACGACGCTGCATCGCATCTACCGAACTCTCGGCCAACTCTACCAGAGCAACAACGACAACGTGCGGGCGGAAGAGTATCTTCGCCGCGCGGTGGACGCAGTGCCTGGGCCATATCCTACGAACTGGTATGCGCTGGGCGATTTCTATCTCAGTCAGGCGCGGTACGAAGAAGCTCGGGAGATGTTCGAGGCGATACTCGGCAAGGTTCCAAAGAGTTTTGCTCCAATACACTACAGGCTCGGACGCGTCTACGACCGGCTCGGGGATATGGATCGAGCGAGAATCGAGTACGAGCAGTACATCAAACTCGCCCCAAGCTCTCGGGAGTCGTTGGAGGTGCGGCGCCGGCTCGCTCAGGTAAGCGGCGCGCCTACAAAGTGAGATTGGCGCGGCTCCCACTCACTCCACCGCGAAGAACTCGATCCTCGATCCGTCTACTCCACCCACATAAAGCCGCTGCGTCGCCTTCACGAAATCCGAATCTCGAGCCTTCGGTATGTCCATGAACTTCTGAGGATTTCGGTCCGTCAGCGGGAACCAAGAGCTTTGCACCTGGATCATGATCCGATGACCGGCTCTGAATGTATGAGCCACGCCGGGCAGCGCGAACGTGATGCGATCGGGTTTGCCCGGCTCAAACGGTTCGGGCTTCTCGAAGCTTCTCCGATACTTGCCGCGGAATGGCTCGCCGCGAATCAACTGCTGGTAGCCTCCCATCCGTGAAACGACCGGCGCGGCCGGCGGAGCACCGGGCGCCGGCGTTGGCGGAGGATTATTGAAGTCGGGATAGTCGCCCGGGTAGACGTCGATCAGCTTGACGTCAAAGTCCGAATCCGTCCCGGTCGTCGAGACTTTCAGGTCGATCGAAATTGGACCAAACACCGTCACGTCGTGATCCAAGGGCTCCGTGCGGTACACCAGCACATCCGGACGGGTCGCCGCAAAGCGCTGGTCTTCGGTCATATAGTCATTGGGCACCGCCATCGAAACCACCCCGACATAGGGAACCGGCCGATTGGGATCGGAAAGATACTCGTCGAAGACTTGCGCCGTAGGCGGCTGCCATGCCAGCTTGCCTTTGGCGTCGAGATAAATGGTCCTGGATTGCGCCTGCGGCGGCGGCCACGCGTCGAACTTGCGCCATTGATTCATACCCGTTTCGAAGAGCCACGCCTTTGGGAACTTGCCGTCTCCCTTGCCCTTCAAGTGGTGCAGAAAAAAAGGGAGCTCGATCTTCTCGCGATAGTAGGCGCCTGTCTTCGAGCCGAAGTTCACGTTGCCAAGCTTGTCGCCGTCTCCACGCGCAAACCCGCCGTGATTCCACGGTCCCATAACAAGCATCAGATTCTGGGGCGGCAGGTTCTTCTCCATGAAGTCGAACATGCGCAGAGGCCCCTGCGGGTCTTCCTGATCGTACCAGCCACCCACGATCATCACCGCCGGCTTGATTCCCTTCAAATGCCTCCAGATCGAACGCGTCCGCCAGAATTCATCATAGGCGGTATGCTCGATATTCTGGGTCCAAAACAACTGACGATGTTTGAAGTATTTCTCATCGGCGTCGGCCAGCGAACCCATGTTGAGGTAAAACTCGTAGCCGTCGGGCGTGCCAAAATCGAATGGCGGCGCGGCGGGCGGCGGCGAAGGATCGCCCTCGCGTTGCCGGAAGCCTTGATAAAATCGGAAGCGGTGCGCCAGCATAAACGCGCCGTTGTGATATGAGTCGTCGCCCATGTAGTAGTCGGTCACCGGAGCTTGCGGTGAGACCGCCGCCAACGCGGGATGAGCGTCGATCATACCAGCCGCCGCGAAGAAACCAGGCTGCGAGACGCCCCACATGCCGGCCTTGCCCGTGTTGCCTGGAACATGCCTGATTAGCCACTCGACGGTGTCGTAGCAGTCGGTGCTTTCGTCGGTCTCGACCGGGCCTTTTACCGGTTTGTGCGGCCGGTTGATCGTGAACTCGCCTTCGCTCATGAACCGCCCACGCACGTCTTGATAGACGAAGATGAACTTTTCCCTTGCAAATAATTCGGATGGCCCGAGAGTCGCTCGATACTTATCCGCGCCATAGGGCGCGACGTTGTAAGGTGAACGCTGCATCAGAATGGGATAGGTCTTTCCCTCGGCGATCACGTCCTTAGGGACGTATACCGAAGTTAATAGTTTCACTCCATCTCGCATTGGGATCCGGTACTCGTACTTGGAATAGTTCTCGCGGACAAAGGCGGCGCCGGGTTGAGGGGCTGCGGCCGCCTGCGGCACGTCCGTTGGCGCCGCCGCCGAACTCGGGGCGGGACGTTGCGCGGAGGCCATTGAAACAAGTAGAAGGCAAACGATCAAAGAGGCGCCGAAGTCCTTCAAGCCGCCGCCAGTCAATTCGCGCGGGTAGTGAGTCATGAGTGAAGTCTCCTTAGGGGGCGTAAAAGAAATAAGTTCCATTTTTCGACGGAGTTCAACGCGGAGACCGCGGAGAGGGGCGCGGACGGGGATTACTCTCTGCGGCTCTCTCAGCGATCTCCGCGACTCCGCGGTGAAGTCCTCACTTCACCGGCGGTCCTCATCTCGTCCCGCCGCATAACTCAAGACGGGAAGTTGCTTTTTTACGCGTCCTTATTCCGCTTACAACTCTAATTTTGCTACTTCCCATCCTGAATAGTAGCGATCCCTTCGTGCATTGATGACTTCATCCTTCCGGCAATTCTCGGATCCAGATGTTTCGATACCTGACCGGGTCGCCGTGATCCTGAAGCGTAAGAGGAAGCTTGCCGGCGTGCGCCTGGTATGGAGGCCGCTGCCGATGCGCGGTGGGCCCGGTCAGCTCGACACTGTCGAGCACCAGCACGCCGTTGTGCAGCGCGGTCATTCGCGCGGGCCGAACGAGTTTGCCATCTCGATCGAATCGAGGCCGGTGGAAGATGATGTCATAGCTCTGCCATTGACCTGGCGGCCGCGAGGCGTTCACCAGCGGCGGATATTGGCCGTAGACCGCGGCGGCCTGCCCGTCCGGATAGGTCTTGTTCCGGTGCGAATCTAGCACCTGCACTTCGTAGAGACCCATCAAAAACACGCCGCTGTTTCCACGTTCCTGACCCTCGCCGTGCGCGGGCGAGGGCGCGGCCCACTCGACGTGTAACTGGCAGTCGCCGAATCCTCGTCTTGTAGCAACGGTTCCTGTCCCCTTCACAACTTCCATGTGGCCACGTTCGACCTTCCACTTCGCCTGCTCACCCGCGGCGTTGCGCCACGAGGACAAATCTCCGCCATTGAACAGGACTACCGCATCGGAAGGCGGCCGGCCCGGCTGATCTTGAGTGCTGAATGAGCCGGGATCAATCACGGGCGGCTGAGGCCTATTAACATCATGAATCTCCCACTGCTTTTGACTCGAAGTGTGACCATCAAATGCGCCGAAAGCCATTGCTATTAATCCTCCAGCGGTGAACATGCGAACTACTTTGCGTAGCGACATCTTCTCCTCCTTGAACCAGACGCCAACTCTGACGCGGGCCGCGACCATCTCAAATCAGATCCGCGGGAAGAAAACCGGTAGAAGGTCGAACTGTCTCGGGCGCGGCAATTCCGAGCGCTCGGCCTTATGAAGCTCATTTCCCTTAGCCGATCTAGTATAGACCACTCTTTCTACATAACTGGTATGTCGGAGAAGGAGGAGAACACAGCGCACTTTCGTTTTCTTCCCCCAAAACTCAACCGCCGCTGCCTCGGAACCCTCAGCAAGGTACTCAACAACCATCAGCGCTGAGCCTGAATCGTCCCTGCAGACAAGGTCTGCGTAACGCCTTCCCTTCTTTCCGTGACGCTCGGCGTCGTAGACGACGCCCTCCTGAATTGCGGAATCGCTCCACGGTGAGAGGCCGCCGTCGTACTCTTGACACTCATCCTGCTCAGTGAGGCTTTTCTTCACTGTGTTGATGGCTTTGAGTCTCTCGAGCACACGACGCGCGAGCTCGGCGCGAGTGGGGAAGAGACTCTCGAAGAGTTCTAAGTATGCTCTGTATAGCGGTGAAAAGGCGCTAGCCTTTTGCTCGCCTCCAACAATACGTTCCGACGCGGCAATAGCGTCATCATGGGGCAAAGCGAAAAGCTTGGATGCTTCCTTGCTGTTGGTCTTCAGTCCATGCGTCAGTTCCAGCAGGCGCTTCACCCCGTTCGCGAATCGCTCGTCACCTGGCGGCTTGGACGCGCGGGATAGAACGGGCGCGACCCTGATAAGCTTCCTCTTTCTAATTCGCGGGACGTTCTTAAGAGCCTCCACGACAGTCACTGTTCCATCAAGTGACTCTTGATTCGCGGCGAACATGCAGACCACGGTATCCGCGAGGATTGTCGTAGCTAGCCCACCGAGATCGGTAATCCCCGTGCGTGCGTCGATCAGTAAGTAATCCGGCTTGAGCTCGTCGGCGATCCGCGCCTTTAGATCAAGCAGCGCCATGAAGCCTTGCCCACTCGAGTCACCAAGATGGAGTTTCTCGGCGAGTTCCTTGAGCGCGCTCCAGTACTTTGCTTGAGGCGCCGGACCGGCTGGCATCAGGCTTAACCAGCCTTCTTCACAGGGAGGAATGGCAAGGGAAACGATGTGCTTTTCCAGCGGAGGTGGGGATGAGGCGTCATCAGCGGTTGCCACCAAATACGGCACGGCGCCAACCGAACTTGCGGATCGAGGGTTAGTGATTTGCTCCGCGCTGAGCTTGTAGTGCAGGCCCGGGGCTTCGAAATCCAAATCGAGTGCAACGACTCCTTTGCCAAGAGTCGCCAGGAAGCGAGCCGCATTCGCCAGTAGTAGAGACCTCCCAACGCCCCCTTTGTACGAGTAGAAAGCGATTGTTTCCATGTCTAGCTTAGCTACGGCGCCAAGCCGAAGGGACCGGCGTCGTGAAAATGGCGTGCGAGTTGTCTCGCCTCACTGGCGCGCACATGCTTTGAAGCGAAGCGAAATCGGTCTTCCATTTTTCTCGCGTCGTCGGCCAGCATTGCCCGTAGAGCGGCCTTGAGAGCCTTTGTCGCACCCTTCTCGCCAGCGTAGTAGGCCGCCAGTTCCTGGGCGCGCACGTAGTCGCCGGCTTTGCGCGCCGCCCGTACGGCTCCACGGCGGGCGATTCGACCCTCCGCGTCGGAGATAGATGAGGTCTTACTGAAATCTCAAGAATGAATATCGACCGGCCTCAAATCTAGTAGAGCACGGTTTGATGTCACCGATATCAACCGATATCAAGCGATAGCAACTGGCGCTCGGAGGACCGGAGCAGTAGTATGCTAAGCTCCTTGAAGCCACCGACCACTAATGAACAAGCCGGTGACACGAGCCTCAGCCGCGCACCAGACCGACCTCGCGATGAGGGATTTGGGGCCTTGGCTGAGATCCCACGTGGGAATGTCCGGGCGGATGCATCAAGGGGGCGAGTTGTAGGTGCAGTGAGAACATAAAGGCGGGCGATTAAACTAAACTGACTTTCGGTCATGGGAATCGACGAAGACAACTCTTTCATTGGAAATGAGAGCGCATAGACGCCATGGACTTGGCTAGCTTGCTTGACGAACTTGGGTACTCGGATTCGCCGCATTTCTTACGCCGCGGGACTGCCGAACTGAGCACTGCGCCCGACTTCGGTCATGTCTTTAGAAAGGCAACCCGCGAACCGTGTCACTTGGAAGGTGTTTACACATTACGGCGCACTCACGATTCCAAGACCGAGCCTCTAGTACCCGTCGTCTACGTTTGTCGCGCGGATTCCGAAAAGGCTGCCGATAAAATTCACTCACTGGTGTGGAACCAGGACGTCGTTCCGTTCCTGCTCGTATCTTCGCCGCACGGCCTAAGGCTATATTCCGGGTTTCGGTGCCAACCGCAAAAGCACGGCCTGGAGCGTGGCGTCTTAAGGGCGTTGGCGCGGTTCAATGAAGTATCGGAACTCGCCGAGTCATTTCACTCCGACGCCATCGACAGCGGCAAGCTGTGGCGAGACTGGGGCCGACACGTCACTCCCGAAACGCGGATTGATTGGAAGCTGCTCGGTAATTTGCGGAAGCTCGATCGCTGGCTTCAAAAGAATGGCGGTTTGGAGAAGGATGTCTCGCACGCGTTGATAGGCAAGTATGTCTACCTGCATTATCTTCGGGATCGAGGCATTCTCTCGGATGCGCGCCTGGCCGAGTGGCAGCTCGACGAATCGGCCATATTCGGAGGCGCGGCGACCCGCGCCGGATTGCAGGCGGTCACCGATCGCCTGGATGAGTGGCTGAACGGCAGCGTGTTTCCTCTGAAGCTGCGTGGCCGCGGCGCACCGGATAATGAGTTGATCTCGCGCGTTGCAGCTACGTTTCAGGGTGATGAGATCGCGGGTGACCGCGACTGGCAGTTGCACCTCGACTTCCGAATCTACAACTTTTCGTACATTCCGATCGAGACACTATCGGTGATTTACGAGCAGTTCTTGCACATGCCAGAGGACGACGGCGGAACTACGAGAGGCGAAGCGGCCGCCGCCTATTACACACCGATCCCGGTCGTCAACTTCATGCTGTCGGAGATGAACGAGCGATTACCGCTTCAACGTGGCATGAAGGTATTTGACCCGGCCTGCGGATCAGGCGCCTTTCTGGTGCAAAGCTATCGCCGGCTCATCGAGCGAGAGTTTCCGGCGACGAAAAAGAAGCCGGCGCCGCACGAACTGCGATCCTTGTTGGAAGAGCATATATTCGGAGTCGACAATGACCCTGATGCTTGCCGGGTCACCGAGTTGAGTCTCATTCTCACGCTGCTCGACTACGCTGATCCCCCGGACTTGTTGCCAACGTCGCCTTCCAGGAACAACTCTGATTTCAAGCTCCCAGCATTGAGTCGCACGAACATCTTTCAGACGAACTTCTTCAAGCTGAAGAGCGCCGCGAAACGGACCTTGGCCGAGACCAAGTTCAATTGGATCGTCGGCAATCCACCCTGGAAAGATCTGGATCCCGCCAAGCTCATTGAGCAAGACAAGCCGGTCTGGGAATGGATGAGAGATGTGGACAACAAGAAGTCGCGGCCATGTGGCGACAATGAAGCCGCTCAAGCGTTTGCATGGCGTGTGACTGACTTTCTCGCGGACGCCGGAGCCGCGGCGCTGCTTCTTCCCGCAATGATGCTGTTCGAAGACCCGTCGCGCGGATTTCGAGCGAAGTTCTTCGCCACCCATCGGGTAACCGCGGTCGCGAACTTCTCCAATCTGGCTGAAGTGTTGTTTGCTGGCCGATCCCGAGTGCCGGCGGCGGCGTTCTTCTTCGGACGGCATGGATTACAGGCTGACCTGGAGGACCAGTACGTCACGACTTTCTCGCCACTTGTCGCCAATCAGGAAACCACTCGGCCGGATTCATCGGGCGAGCGAATTGAATCCTGGAGTCTAATGATCACCGCAAGTGAAATGCGTGACCTGCCGCTTACAGAGCTTATTTCTGGGGATGGGCTCCCTTGGAAAGTCGCTGCGTGGGGTTCGCGTTCAGACGCCAAGCTGCTTCGTCGTCTTGCGATGAACACACCGAGTTTTCGCGAGATTGAAAAAGGAGGACTGATTGAAGCTTCCGAAGGTCCCGCATTGGTCTCCAAAGAAACAAAGACAGGGCCAAAGCGCACTCGCTACGTCTCCGAAGTTGTTGGGAAGAACACCATTGATATTCGCACACTCAAAAGACTACGCCATCTCTTTGACTTTCCCGCATTCGCGATTAAGCCAAATAACAAGCACTATCTTGAGTTGCGAAGCAACCAGATAGGTCTTACTGTATGCCCTGGTCTCCATGTAATCGTGAGCGCGGCCCGAAATTTCGCCATTTACGGTCACGAGTACCTCGTCGTTCCCCGAAGGCAGATAGGCGTTCGAAGTGTCACCGACGATGCGGACTTCCTCAAAGCACTGTCGCTCTACCTCAGTTCCGACTTCGCCTTCTATCATCAGTTTCTGACTGCACCCCAATTCGGCGTGAAACGTGACGTGGCGACACTAAAAGCCCTGCGATCCATTCCAGTGCCGATCGCGAATCTCAGCCCCAAGCAACTAAAACCGTGGGTGCAGCTTCACAGCCGGCTTGTCAAGACAACACCCGTTGATGTTAGAGACTCTCGCATTGAGAGGCGAAAAGAGAGCCAAGGACGTTTTCTGTTCGACGGAGCTGATCGTGAGAATCTCCTTCCTCTTCTGAAGGACTTGAATGACCTCGTCTATGATTCCCTCGGATTCGACAAACGAGATCGGGCCTTGGTCCATGACTTTGTGCATGTACGGTTGGAGTTGAATGACGGCAAGGTGGGCCGGCCGGCGACTCGCCAGCCTAAGCCCGCCGAGATGAAGACCTATGCCCGCCGACTGAAGTCTGACCTTGACGCCTTTTTTGGTGACGAATTCGACAAGCGGAATCAGGTCGGCATCGTCTACGACAAACACTCCGGCATGATCCAGATCGACTTGATAGCGGACAAAATGGCGGCTCGCGAGATCAGTGTTGTTTCGGCGGATCAACCGACCGCCCGGCAGTTAAGAAAAACGCGGGAACGGCTGAGAAAACAGCAAACCCAGTGGGTTTACTTCGACCGCAATTTACGGATTTACGAAGGGTCGAAGACGTTCGTGTTCAAGCCCATGCAGCGGTTCCATTGGACTGAGAGCCAGGCTATGGTGGACGCCGGCGAGATCATTGCTGAGACGTTGCAACTCGGAGATGCCTCAGGATGATGCACTCATCGCGCTTTCAGCCCGGCCGTTCTTCGAATAATTCCGCTTACCTGCGACGCGTCTTTGTTCGACGAGTGCATCAACTGGTGCTACTCGGCTACAATCGGCTGACACCTCCCGTCTATGTAAGGGCGGAAGAGCCGGAGATCACGGGTGACTTGGTGGAAGCAATCGGCGCCGTCCTAAGCGAACGCCGCGAGCCGTGGATGACGGTATTCAGCGTACACGACGATGCCCCCGTGAATGATGGCCGGCGAAAAGGGAAGCGACGAAAACGGGTTGACCTGCGGATTGATTCGGGAGCGTTTCGACCTCGTGCCCGTTTCCAGTTTGAAAGTAAGCGGCTCGGAAAACGCCATCCGGTGAGGATTTACCTTGGAGTTGAAGGTCTGGGACGCTTTCTCCGAGGGGAATACGCGAAAGAAGAGTACCAAGCAGGCATGATTGGGTACGTGCAGTCCGGCAACCTCGACGACTGGGGTAATCGGATTGCTCGAGAATTCGCCACAACTCCGGCTCTCTACGGAGTTGATCCGGCGACTCCCTTTTCCTTGCGCGCGAAGCCGTCAGCCGGCTCTCGGGCTTACCACTCCCGACACCATCGCACAACAGTCGGCCGCCCAATTCTCATTGATCACATTTTGCTAACATTCTACTGATTGCGGAACAACACTACTTGCGGGCCAACGTCATACCTGCTGAAACCGATCGCGCGATCGAGGCGTCTGACGGATTGAGTCGCGCGGACCTATAGCGTGTTTCGCGGCGGATCGTCTGCGCTGGCGCGTTCCAGCGTTATTGCCGATGTTGCACCTGGCCGAAATTGACAGGCTGAAGCCCGCGTTACGTTGCCCACAAGTTTATGCTCTCGCCAACGCCTCGCTCGCGCGCTAGGTTGTAGACTCGCAACGCGGTCGAGATGTCTTCCAGCGCGACGCCATTTGATTTGAACAGCGTGATCTCGCTATCCGCCGTCCGTCCGGCCACCTGACCCGCAACGATCCGGCCAAGCTCCGTCACCGACTCCCAGCAAATCACCCCGCGCTCGATTGCTGGAATCAAGTCGCCTGCTTCAATCCGAGATTGGTCGATGGAATCGACCGCGATTACCGAAGCGCGGCGAACCGCTTCGACGTCGATCTCGCTCTTAACGAGCACATTCGATCCAATGACATTCAGGTGAGCGCCAGGCTCGATCCACTCTCCTTTGAGCACCGGGTCCTTGGCTGACGTGGCTGTGATTATTATCGACTGGTTGCGCGCGGCTTCCTCCGGGCCGTCGGCCGGTTTGACATCGACCCGCAGTATTGAAGTCATCTTGCGGGCGAAGGCCTCGCGCTTTTCACGGCTACGGCTATAGGCGGTGATCGTCTTGATGCCGCGCACGGCGCATACCGCCATCAACTGACTCTCGGCTTGCCAACCTGTTCCGTAGATTCCAACTGTCTCCGCCGATTGTCGAGCCATGTACTTCGTAGCGACGCCGGAAGCCGCGCCGGTTCGCATCTGGCCGAGCCGATCCGCTTCGATCATAGCGAGCATGTCGCCGCTTTCGATGTCATACAACAGCACGAGAAATCTCGTTCCCTTGCGCGCCGAAACGTACGCCTTGAGACCCATAACGCCAAGCCGCTTATCTCCAGCCGGCATCACGTGCAACTGGGACACTCCGGTGGCGACGCGCTGCCGAGGCCGGTTCGTAGCAAGGCCCAGAGCCTGATCGCGCAAAACTTCTTCGACGGCGGCGATCGCGGTCTCGATGTTTAGAAGCTCGGTTACGTGCTGTTCTCTGAGAAGTAGAGTCATTAGTTATCTCACCCGGTTATCTCGCCCGCTCGGCTGCCTATTTGCCGGCGGATTGGAAAGGGCCGATCACGCCCTCATCGATGATCTCTCCATTGGCGCCGATCGCGCGAAACTTCAATGACTCGGCGTCGGCTTCAATAAGCATGAAGTGAAGTTCTTCGTCGTTGCCCATAGCCATCAATGGGTCCGACTTGTTCAAGTTGCCGCGGCGAACCTTGCTCGCGCCGCCGGAGACAAAGTACTGAACTCCTTGCTGCGGCTTGAACCGCTCGTAGACGTGGTCGTGTCCGCTGAAGACGACGTTGACGCCGTACTTAACAAACTCAGGCTCAAGCAAACGGCGTAGCTTGTAATTCGAACCGTGGGTGCGGCCCGACGAATAGATCGGGTGATGAAAGAATGCGATCTTCCATCGCGCATGTGAAGCAGCCAGTTCTTTATCGAGCCAGTCGAGTTGCTCGCGGTCCATTTGATTCGAGTCAAGCGCGAAGAACTGAATCAGATCGACGCCGCGGGTAAATGTGTAGTAGCGCCGGCCCGCCATATGAAAGAGTTTGTACTCGCACTCCGCGAGCGAACTGCCGTGATTGCCCAGCGATGCGTAGAACTCAACGCCGCGCTCGAGTAGTTTCCCATAAGGTCTCTCGAAGCATTGCTGGAATGACTTTGGCCCTTTTACCCCGCCGTATATGTTGTCTCCGAGCATGAGAACCAAGTCAAACGGATCGCGGTCACGGAAGCCGCCCATTACCTTCGCCAGATCCCATTGCCCTTGTTTACCCGTGCCGCTGTCGCCGATAACCGCGAACTTGAATTTCTGACTATCCGGCCTGGCTGCAGGCGCCGCCGCCGCGCAAAGGCTGACGATAATGCCGAGCAAGACTATCGACTGGATTAAGAGCGAGTGGCGAATCGTGCGTGCGATTCTGCTTTTGACGCCGAATTGTTTCATCACCCTTGATCGCACTCCTTTTATCAACTGGAGGCGCATGGATAATAAACGAAGCCAGCCGGGATTTCACGCGCGAGTCGGAGCGGATCACTCGAGCAGCGCCTCATCGTTGGCTCACGGTCAGAAAAGGAGTTTCTCGCAAAGACGCGAAGATCGGCGCAAAGGCCGCGGAGAGAATCACCCAAACATACAAGCACCGTCAGCCTATTGGGACGAGCAGCCTGTAATCAACCGTCGCAAGTCCCTTTGCGGCGAGGAAATGATCACACGCCAAGGTCAAATCGCCTTCCGCGTGAGACGGAGCCTGCTCGCCTGGGCCTACGTCGACTAGCGGTACACGAACCATTCGGCGAGTCTTCCCGAAGGACACCTCGATTAGCGCTAGTCGTTTATGCCGATCGTTACGAGAATTTTGTTCGCGCTTCTCCCGAGGACCGCCGCGTGATCCGGCATTCCGAACTCCGCGTTCCGCACTCGGGATATCAAGGGCGGAGCCCTTGGCTAGTTAGTTTCTGTCGTGAAGCGACCCCGGTTCCGACAAGCCGCCGGCCCGCCGGAACCGGGGCGTTTCGCGATAGAAGCTAAAATAATCAGCGCTTTTTGATGCCGGACTTCAGCAGTTATTCCGTGGCCAGTCTCGATGGCGTTCCTCGAGATGATCAAATGCCGGGCACACTCAATTCACTTCCCGGGAGCCCAGTAGCCTTGCCGCGCGCGAATCGTCGCGTCCCGCTGCCGCGTTTCAACTCTTATCTTCCTCCACTTGCCATTGCGCGAGTCATTCAAGGGGTAATACCCGATCAAATATTGAGACCGCAAATCTCCCGCTACCTGTTTGTAGACCCCGGCCAGATCGCCTAATTTGGCGACTGGATATACTCGCCCCCCAGTCCGTTCGCATATCTGTTTTGCTTCACGCCTCGCGAGTTCATAAAGGCCGGCGTTGATTTCTCGGCGCATCAGAGGAGTTATAAGCCGCCGGTCGCGATGCCGGTCTATTGAATCTTTGTCGAACGCGTCGTAGTAGCGCTCGATCTGGCTCTGCGAGAAATTGACGTAACCCGGATCGTTTCGATCCTTCAGGAGGGCGGCCAGAGTCGCCTCTTCGGTATCGAGATGAAGAATGTAAACCGAAGCCTCCGATTTTTCTACTAACTTCCCAACCTCTTCAAATGCCATTTTGCTCGCCGAGTCGACGGCGTCAGTGATGCATATGATCGCCTTGCGGCCCTCCGCCGTCTTAAGCGGGCTCTCGGCGGCGGCGAGATACAACGCGTCGTAATACGCCGTGCCGGTGCTGGAACTGAATCGGTGAGCCGGGGACTTCGACGCCGGCGCTTCGATGGACTCCACTTCCTTCATTACTTTTTCACGGCTATCTTTGAAACCGGCCACGATCTCGACCTCTCCGCTGAATACGATCACTCCGGCTTTGTCTTCGCCACGCAGCTCTGCGATGAAGTTGGCCGCCGCCCGTTTCATCAAGTCGATCTCATCCATCGTCGAACCCGAAAGGTCGATGAGCAGCATCAAGGCGAACGGTTCTTCCGTGGGAGAAAAATGAGCGATCTTTTGCCGCACGCCGTCTTCGAAGATTGTAAAGTCTTCCGCCCTGAGCGACCTGACCGCGCGCCCATTGCGGTCGGCGACCGCGGCGGTTACCGGCACAAGATCGGATCTTAGCCTTATCGGTTCATCCTGGCTGGTTGAGGAGGGAACGCCGGCTTCGGGTTGCTGAGTAGCTAGCGTGGTTCCCAGCAATAGCGACAGAGCGATAAGGGCTTTTCGTAAATCAGGCATCGGGATTCTACTAACCTCTTCTCCTGCCGGTTCAGTCAATCCTATCTTGAGTGGCTTGCGGTTGCCAGCTTAAGACAGTGTCCCCGTGTGCTTAACCGGATTGGGAGGGACTGTGGTTATCTGCTCGAATCGCAGCGGCCGCGAGTGTCGCGTTGGGAGACATGGAAAGAAGATGGAAAGAATCAAAGCGGCGCGTTCGCGGCGCACTGTGTCATGGTAGACTTTTGCGGACGCTACGGAGACTATTCGATGACTTTCAAACCGGCACAACGAATCAAGCACGTGCGGAAGAGCGCGGTCCGCCGGCTTTACGACCGCGCCTCGCCGGGTTCGATCAATCTGGGGCTTGGCGAACCCGATTTCCAAACACCGGGCTTCATTAGGGAACGCGCGGTGGACTCAATAAGACAAGAGTTCAATGGTTACACTCAGAATGCCGGACTCGGCGAGTTGCGCGACAAGATCGCTACTTACCATCAGCCGGATTTCGCCGCTACTCTTACTCGAGACTCCGTATGCGTTACAAGCGGAGTCCAGGAGGCTCTGTTCGCAATCGTGATGTCAATCGCGGAGCCTGGCGACGAGGTGTTATTGCCGGATCCGGGATTCCTCGCTTATCCGACGTTGGTTGACATAGCCGGCGCGACAGTCACTCGATACCATCTGCCCGCGGCGAGCAGGTTTTTATTCGACGCGGCGAGTTTTGACCGGGCCGTCACCGATCGAACGAAGCTGGTCCTGGTGAATTCTCCCTCTAATCCGACTGGGCAGACGCTTAGCGGCAAAGATCTCGCCTTTATAGCGGAAAGACTTCACGGGACGGGAGCGTATGTTGTCTCGGACGAGATTTATCGTGAGTTGCATCATGGCGAGCGCCCGCCTTCCATCGCGCACTATTACGACAAGACTATAGTAGTTTCGGGCCTGTCGAAGATGATGAGCATGACCGGCTGGCGAATTGGATGGGCGGTCGGGCCTGACGAAGCGATTGGGATCGTGACCGTCATGCACATGTATGTCTCTACCTGCGCGGCGACGATTTCGCAGAAAGCCGCGCTAGCTGCTTTGACTGCCGAAGGCCGCGCAGGCGCCGAGGCTATGAGAATAGAGCTTATGCGGCGTCACGACGTGATGTGTCGAGCGATCGAGCGCGAGCTCAAACTCCCTTACGTTAGCGGCGACGGCGCGTTCTACGTAATGCTCGATGTGTCGAGGTACGGAAGATCGGAGGAAGTGGCCGAGTCTTTGTTGAATTCAAGAGTGATCACTGTTCCGGGCGGCGCGTTCGGTTCTCATGGCGAAGGCTACTTGCGGCTTTCTTATTCGATCGAGACCGCTTCGATAGAGGAGGGAATCCGGCGAATCGCCGATGGGCTGCGGTTACAGTAGCAAGTGGTCAGTGGCCGGGAGGAAGTCTACTACTGGCTACTGACCCAATTATCCAGACTGACCAGATCTTCGTAGGTCTCGGCCCGTCTGACGACCGACGCTTCACCAGACTCGCGTATCATCACAACCGCCGGCTTAGGTCTGCCGTTGTATTGCGACGCCTGATCCAGCGCGTACGCGCCCGTGTTCAACAGCGCGAGCACGTCGCCGGGGCCAGTGCCTTGTGGGAGCAGCCTGTAATTGGGAAGCCGCGCGCCACGCTCGAGGTCAAAATAAACGTCGCCGGAATCGCAGAGCGGGCCCGCCACTTTGTAAGGCGTATCGTGCGATTCTTTGGCGCGTGTCGCGGAGATGAGATGGTAGTACCACTTGTACATCGCCATCGAGAGCGCGAGCGAATAACCCGCGTCGGTTAATAGCCATGTATCGCCTGTTTCGGGCCGCTCCTTGATATTACAGACGCTGGTCAACAGAAGTCCCGTGTCGGCGATGATCCGCCGCCCGGGCTCGAAGATTATTGTCAGACCCTCGATCAACTCCAGTTCTTGCTTGCCGCTCGGAGCGGCTTCATCAAGCGCCGCGCGCAGCACCTCCCCAGGATCAAGGGTGGCCGAGAGCATTTCTCTTTCCCTCTCTCCGATATCCGCCGCCATTGGAGTTTCGCCCAAGTAATCGATAGGAAGGCCGCCTCCGATGTTTATATGCGCGATTCGATGACCGGTTCGCTTGCTCAGGCCGGCGACGAACTTCCACATTTCGGCGAACGCACGCGCGAATGGCTGAAGATCCGGAGTTTGAGAGCCGACGTGGATGTGCACGCCGGCAAGATTGATTGCGTCCGGCGCGGCCAACGCCCGCGAAAAGGCCTCGTCTATCTGCGATGGCGATAGCCCGAACTTTGACGAGAGCAAGCCGGTCTGGAGACCTATGTGCGAACGGGTAATGATCTCGGGGACTATACGAATGGCGACGTTGGCGCGCTTGCCAAGCTCTCTCGCGGCCCGCGTGACCTGTTCCAACTCGAACAGTGAGTCTATGTTGATCGCGAGAATACCAAAATCGATCGCGGCGCGAATTTCATCATCGGTCTTCGACACTCCGTTGAAGACGATTTGTTCCGGTTTGAAGCCGGCCGTGCGGGCTTTGAACAACTCGCCGCCTGAATTAACCTCGATATCGCCGCCGGCGCGAAGGACGGCCGCCAGCACCGCCATAGTGGAGTTTGCCTTCGACGCGTAGCAGACTTTAACGCGAGTGTGCACGCCTTCAACCGCGCGTCTCAGGTTTCGAGTGTTGCCGACGATTCGCTTTTCGGAGAAGACGTACAGCGGCGAGCCGTATTGGTCTACGAGAGCGGCGGCGTCCACGCCGTCGACCGTAAGCCTGCCCTCCCGCGCTTCGAGATAACCCGGCGCTTGCCAGGAATTCAATTCCCGCCGCTCGATCATTCCTAATATCTCCGTGCTGAGTTCGAAGGATTGTAAGGGAGGGACGCCGAACTGGGCAAACCTCTTGGATTACCGGCGCGTTGTTCCATTCCACGGGGAGGCGCGGTGTTTGCTGAGGCGCAACGCGCGAGGCTGGTGACGCTGGTCCCGGCGTTATTTGGAACTATTCCGTCACACCGCGATTTCCGAGGTGCTTATGCACGATGTCTTTCAAAGCGTCGTATTGGGGTTTCTCCACATAATCCTGAGCGCCGGCCTTCATCGCTCTGTCTTTTTCATCTCCAGCAACAATGGACGAATAGAATACAATAGGCGTTGAAGGATCCATTCCCTTATGCTCTGGCACAGGGTCGCGCCCCTTCCGTCTGGTAACCAGTCGTCGAGCAAATAGAGATCGAAATGTCCGGTCTTGGCGAGATTCAGTCCTTGAACGCAATTCGCCGCGGAGGCGGCTTCATAGCCCAGGACCGTTCCGATGAGGTATTCCAAGAAACCCCGTGTCTCGGCCGTGTCCTCGACGATCAGCACGCGTGGCTTTCGGGTTTCCGGTTCTTTGCCAGGAACCCGATCAGCGTTGTTACTGGGAGCAAAGGACGTCAGACGCTCGATTTCTGATAGCGGGATGCGATAGTGTCCGCCGATCGTCCGGATTGCTCGAATGTGTCCTTTCTTAATCCAGCGTTTCAATGTGTCGGGACTAACGTTGAGCAGCTTAGCCGCCTCAGGCGTTCTAAGATATTCCACGAGCTTCTACTCCGACAGCGTCCTGACGCCGGCAGGTAGATGCGCAGGATTGACTGCTACTGATCATAACAGACCGGGCGCAACCGCCTTGGCCGGAACGCTCTTGTCACGGCGCCGCCCTCCCAGAAAGTTCACAAGCCAGTTGATCAGTTTCATGTCTATTGGCTTGGCAATAGCGTACGTGGCGCCTGCGCGAACTGCACTTGATAATTCGTCATCCCCGCCGCCGCTGATTGCAATTATTGGAAGAGGTTGAGGGGCGTTTTGTAACGCTTCTTTTCGCCGAATTTCCTTTATCAGTGTGACCCCGTCCTTCACGGGCATATCGATATCTGTTATGAGGACATCCAGTGGAGACTGGTCTATCAGGTTTAGCGCGTCAAGGCCGTTTTGAACGAGAAACACTTCTGGCCCGCTGGCCCGAAGCGCGCTTTGGAGGAGAGACCCTGAAAACTCATCGTCTTCAGCTATGAGTATTCTGTCTTTTCGCAGGCTTTTCATAGTCGCTCTCCAGCCTTTTTCTCTTTCAAGCTTGAGAAAAACTGACCGCTTTCGGTGATGATGAGCCGTGGGAGAAAGAGAATTGACCACGAGAGTGGGTCTGTGCGCACGTCGAGAATCAATAAGCTACCTGTCGCGGATTGGCAACAAACCACCATCCGGCAAATCACACTTTGCATGAGCCCGCGTGGTGCGCTGGCTACTTCCAAGCGTGGTGTCTTAGGGTCGTTGTAATGCATTTGAGACTCAACCATAACGTCTCCATGAACGTAGTGTGAAAGCTACGCCCTGCGAAATAAATCTCCTGCGTGGTGTGGGATTTGCCACATCATCTCGGTAATACGGCGTCCTTTTGCAAGATCAATGCCAGATGCAGTGCTTTGCGTGGATTTTCTAGCTATCAAGAAATGAAACTCAATGTGGATCAGCGTAATCCGAGCGTCTTGGTTCAAAAGGGCGGCAAAGTCAAAGTCTCTCTCCTGCGCCTAAAAGCGCCATTTGTGGAATAACGTCCCATCGTGTTTGTCCGCAAATTGTCCCGTTTTTCTCGGCCCCGACTGGTTGAGGCCGGAAAAGAACTGGGAGGTGATCGCACTCTCGGCGGACTGTCGACTTAGGGAACAGTTGGATGAATATGACGGTCATTACTAAATGATCGCTGGATGTGTGATTGGCGTATTGCATCTCCACCAGACCCCTGAGCAAGTCCAAATGACAAGTAAACCTTTCTCACTATTCACGGTTATGGTAACGATGGGCGTCCACCGTCGTAGCAATTGACAGCCCGACGTTTTCTTCAGGGAATCCAGTCAAGGCATTACTAAAGGCCTTCCTTGCGAGGTCGGAGCCAAGCGTCTCCTCGCGGTAGTAGCGTTTTAGGATGCTCTCTTTTCAATCGAAAAGATCCGCGTTCTCAGTGGCGAACTGGTCCCGGCTTTGATCTTGGAGACCGCGAGCCATGCGTTTGTGTATAAGGAAGACATACGCCCACGAAATTGTCTCGTGATTGAGAAGCGTCTTACCTAGCGCAGCGGCGAACTTCTTGATCCCACTCGAGACTCGATCGATCGCAGCTATCGCCCCGTACCTGCCGAGGTAGATGCATGTCAACCTGATGTGCTCCGTATGATGAAAGCGATCAGGTGGAAACCTCGGTGGTCGGGCAAAACCGGCCAATGAGAATGGTCGTCCGGGAGGTTGACGGCGACCGGGGGGTTGGTAGCCTCCGGTGGTATGAGCAACGTTTTGAGCGACGAAAAGAAACAGCAAATCCTCGCACTGGGACGGCTCGGATGGACCTTGCGGCGAATCGAGCAGGTTACCGGTGTGCGTAGAGAAACGGCAGGGGCTTATCTCAAAGCGGCCGGGATCGGGGTGCGGCCACCGCGTGGCTGGGGTCGGCGAGGGCCGGCAAAAGCAGCCAACGAGGTGACCACCGAGGTTGTGCTAGAAACCCTTACGGCTTCCGGCGCAAAGCCCAACCTGATTTCTTGATGCGGCCATCCCGATCAATTCTCACATATTCAACAACGCCGCCTGCTCTTCTATCGCTTCAAATAACTGCTCACGTTCTGACTCGCTAGCGCTCCGCCGGTAAGCATCGAGCGTTTCCTTCAACGAGGCCAGACCCTTATACAATCCCGCATTCTCAACCGGCGGCGTCAAGTAAGAAATCAACTCGGCGTACGAGCGCCGCCGAGCGATCGTGCCTTCCGATGGATTGTTTACGCTGTAGATGTATAGATTGGGCAACTCGCCGATCAGTCTGTCCGGCCAGCACTTCGAAGAGAGCCCAACTTGTTTGCCAGGCATGAACTCCAACGCTCCATGCGTCCCGACGTGAATCACTGCGTCCGCCTTCCACACTTTTTCAATATACGTGTAGAACCCCATGAATCCATGATGAGGCGCGCCGCTTTCGGCGTTCAACAAACGCATCGGATCGCCCTCGTAACCGAACGTCGGCTGCACTCCGACGAAGACGTTGCCCAACTCGATTCCTTGAATCAATACGTCACGGCCATTCGAGTTGATTTTTCCTGGCGCGCCGCCCCACTCGGCTTCGACGTCATCCACGTAAGGACACAACGCCCTGTACTGGTCGACGCTCATTCTATACGCAACATGAGCCACGCTGTTTGACCCGTCTTCAAGCCCATCGAGCACTAAGTCGCGAAGATGATCCGCGCTCCGAGGAACGTTCACCTCGTATCCTTCATTCCGAAGCTGATTGAGAATCTCCATCAAGCTTGGGAAAACATCCAGGTCGGCGGCCGTTCCGATGTTTCCCTTCCCCGGTGGAAAGCAGAAAACGACCAAAGCAACCCGCACCGATTCGCGCGGCGCCGTTTGAAGCCGATTCCAGCGAGCCAGTCTGCGGGCGATCTTGCGGCAACGGTCCTCTATCGGAATCGGCTCGGATGCGGATCCAGTCATGCCACCGTACACAAAAGGCTCGGTAGCGCCATCAATCTCGGGTATGGACACTTGCATCGCCGCCTGCACCGGATTCAGGCCGAGCCGGCTCGCCTCCCAACTCTCTATCGTTTGAACATCAAGTGAAACCATGGATCTCAACGGCGCGTTCATCTCCTTCAAAAACTCCACCGCCGCTTCGCTGTCATTGCTGGCCGGGCCACCTACGAAGCTGAACCCGGTTAGAGAGACAATCTGGCTCACCGCCGCGGTCTCTCCGTGAAAAAAGAACGACCGGCAAGCCTCCCGATTGTCCATGAAGGTCGAAATCGCGGGTATGACGTCGATACCCTCTTCTTCGATCGCTCTAATCAATCTATCGTAATGACGGCGCGATTTGCTTATGATCTGAGGCCGCATCAACAGAAGCCCCGCTGTGTTGTCGCGGCTCAACTTCCGGCCTCGGGTCCGGCTCCATTTCACATAGCTGGAAAGCGATTCGAACAATTCATCCGCGTCGGGATGGTAGATCCCTTCAGAGGGCATGACCTCCGGCGCCGGAATCCTCAGCCTCGACTGACCCGGCGCGTAGTGCTTGATCGCATACAAGATCATCGAGCGAATGTTGACCGGAGTGGGCTGCAGAAAATACGAGTACAGCAGCAGGTAGTTCTTTACGTCGCCCAGCTTGCCGGCTCGCGGAACGAACCGCAGGATCGTGGGAAGCCTTTTGATCAACCCCGAGTACTTGGCGAATCCGCCATGCTTCGCTCCGGACTTCGCTTCAGCCGTTGGTGTCGAGCCGCGGCGCGAGCGCATCGTTTCCGCCATCCAAGTACCGAGCCTCCGAACGACGCCGGCGGGAGACGACTCATCTTTTTCGCCGCGCGACCGCATTAGCGCCGCCAGGTCGAGCTTGCCCATCCGCGTTCTCCGCATCAACTCCGGCATACAGTTGATGGCGATAACCGCGCGATGATTGCCCCGAGCAAGAGCCTCGGCGATGCGAGAAGCGTTCTCATGATCGGTGACGTGTATGATGAAGACTATTTCGGAGGTAGCGACGTCGCGGGCGGCGTCATCCCATGCCTTATCGAAAAGGGACACGCCGCAGTTGTGAAGCGCCAGCTCTAACCCAATCTTGTGCTTTCGGTTTATGTCGCGTTCAGCCTGCTTGAGCGGCGCGGGCAAGCTGCCGCCGACGTACAATACCGTGATCTTCAAGCGGTCACTCCTTCGAGCCTATCTTCGAGGCCCAGGAAGGACTCCCGCAGTTTGCTCAAGACCGATTCGTCGGCGGACCATAAGCCTCGGCCGCTAGCTTCGAGCAACCGGCCCACCATAGCCCGCGCGGCGTGAGGGTTCATCTCGCACAGCCTCGCGAGCATCTGCTCGTCGAGAACGAAGGTTTGGGCTACTTCGTCATAAATCCACTTATCAACCGCGTCCGCCGTAGCCGACCAGCCGAACGTGTTGGTTACGTGGTGCTCGATCTCGGCTACGCCGCTGAAGCCATGACTTAGCATCCCCTCATACCATTTTGGGTTGAGAGTCTTTGTCCGCGTCTCGAGCTTGATGGTTTCCTCGAGGGTTCGGACTTTCGCGCCAGGCGAGGTCGAGTCGGAGAGGTAGACCCGAGGCCGCGCGCCGGAACGTTTCTCGACGGCTTTAGATACGCCGCCCAGATACTCGAAGTAATGATCGACGTCCGTAATTCCTACTTCGGTGCTGTCGATGTTTTGATACGTCAGCTCAACCCGTGACAGTGCGCGATCCAGGAGCGCTCGCGCTTCTCGGGAGTCGCCTCCGCGCCCGTATGCGAAACACTTTCGAGTCACAAACAGATCGCCGAGTTCATCCGACTCCCGCCATTGACTGTCGAGCACCATGAAGTTGACGTTGGCGCCGTAGTTCCCGGCTGCGTTCGAAAAAACGCGAGCCGCCGCGTCTTCCAACGAAGCGCCGTCATCTTTCATCCGCGCGCGGACGTGCTTAGCGACGAAGTTAAGATCGTCCGGCTCATCTAGAGCCGAGACGACGCGCACCGCCTTGTCTAGAAGCGCCATCGTCGCGCCAAACAGGTCTCTAAAAATCCCGGAAACGGTCATGATCACGTCTATTCGCGGACGGCCCAGATCCTCGATGGGAATCACATCGACGTCAGTCGCGCGATTGAGCGAATCGCGGCGCGGCCGCACGCCCATCAGGTTGAGCGCCTGCGCGACCGCCTCGCCTTGGGTCTTGATGTTGTCGATACCCCAGAGCACCATCGCCATTGACTCCGGATAACGGCCGGTCTCGCTCCGATGCCGTTCCAGCAGCGCCGCGACTATAGGCGCGGCCTTCTTCACTGCGGTTGTCGACGGAACCGTGTATGGATTTACGGCGTGAGTGTTCCGCCCCGTCGGAAGCACGTCCGGGTTTTGAATTATGTCGGCTCCGGGCCCCGGCTCGATGTACCGGCCTCGCAGCGCCCGGCAAAGCGACTGAAGTTCGTCGCTCTTCTCGAGTTCGGTTCGCACTCGAGCGAGCACCTCGAAAACTCTTTGCGACTCTTCGATCGTGACGTTGGCTCGCTCTTGCAGATGCGCGGCCGCGCGGTGGAACGCGCGGTCGGCCACGAACAGATCAACGGCCTCCGATACGAGAGACTCGACACGCTCGCGCTCTTGCAGGCGTTGTTCGTTTACTTCGCTATCCTTCAACAGGGTCGCATAGTCGAACAGGCCAAGCCCTTCAGCTACGAGGTCGGTCAGAGCTTTCACCGTTTCTCGCCCTGCTCCAGCGCTAACAGCCGTGGTGCGCTCGAATGAAGCGACCATTCTTAAAAGGGACCTGATCTCCCTGAAGCCCGGCGCGCGTCCGAACACATGGAGTCCAGTTGGTATCAAACGCTGTTCGATCTCGAGCACTCGGTCATACAGATCGAGCACTCGACGGTCGCGGCTTGATTTTAGACTGCTTTCCGGCATTCAGTTGGGCATCTCGAATGGAACGTCCGGCGCCGCGAAAAGACGACGCTCCAAAGGGTCTAAGGTCGGGGGCGTTTTCGACGCTGAGATCGGTTGAGGGTTCCGGGCTTCGCGATCCGCACGGCGTCAGTCATATCCGCGGTCAACAATATCTCGAGTTGTTCAAGGATCTCGATGTGATCAGCCGTCGGAAGTGGCGCCTGACACAGATACACATTTTCGGCAAACCGATGGTTTAATCGTCTTTCAATGTTAAACACTGCGAGACTCTGGAAGGCGAGTGGCGCGATCGCTCTTTCGTAGTCGAGTTTTAGAGCGGCAACACTGATGGCGGGAAACTCTGCTTCATAATTACGCACGAGAGAACTTCTGAATTTGTCCAGTAGAGTCGTCAATTGGGTTACAGCCCCGTCAACCGAGCTACTGAACTCAACGACGATTTCACTTAGAAAGGCTCGGAACGCGAACGCGGACTTTGCTACCCGAAGCCCGATGGCTTCGGGCCCCCACTCGAAGAGATCGTCTATGAAGGCTTGTGCAATATCTGTTGATTCAGCCGTGACAACGATTCCGTTGTTATAGACAGTAAGGTCTTCTACGAGATTGTCTTTGTTATCGCGCCCCTTGAATTTACCCAACTCAAACTTGAGACCCTGCTCTAACACTTGATTCCATGGCGTAGAGAGGTTTGGCGGCAATGAAAAAGAGTATCTTTCCATCAACAATGGCAGCGCGTCAGGGATATAGATGCTGCCCGCGGGAATGAGCTCGTCAGCATTCATGAAGAGCAGTATCCGGCCTGTTCTTCTTGATATGATTTTCATCGCTTTGAGCTCCCCATTGTCATCATGGCGTTCAAAGACTGTTGTTGATCTCGCGCAGACTTCACAGAGGATTGTTGGGATTCTGTCGACCGCATCATATCTTCCATGGGCTTGGGGACACGCGAAAGCCGGGCGCTTGCGTCGTCACGTTTCTTCAACAAGGCCATGTCATCCTTAAAGGCCGGTACGGCCAGCGATTCGGGTGAAAGGCCCTGGACGATTTGCCGCTCCCCTGCCACCCAAGAGGTGAGTTCGCTAAAAGGAACGAAACGAACTATCAAGCCCACGTCAAGAGCACGAGCAATTCGCTTGAGAGTGGTAATTGAGAAGTTGCCATAATTGGGGTCTTCAAGGAGAGATATCCTTGCTTGCGCCATTTCCGCCGCCCGGCCCAAGTCTGCCTGGGTCAGACCTTGAGCTTCTCTTGTGGCGCGGGTCTGAAATGCAACAGTTCTGTTGATATGTTGTTCAACGAACAGTTGACGGTATTCTTTATCGTGTAGATTAGCGAGCAAATCGTTCTTAATGGTATTCGTGCTCACGAATGCGGCTCCTGTCTTTTAAGATTATCTCTCGATTTTTTTCCGCCTTTTTGTCAGCGTTTTTTTCTAACCGCCAATCTTTTTCCGTTGCCCCAAGAAGAATTGTAAACTGGCCCTGGCCGGGCCCGTAGCAACCTAATGGCCGATATTGGATCTTGTTTGCCTTAATGATCAACTCATAAATGTGTTCAGTGCCTTTTCGCTTTTTGATCTCTTTATAAGTCCAGTTTTTCGTCTCTTCCAGATAGCGCAACTGCGCGTCAATAGCGACTCGCCCCGGTTTCTCCTGTTCATTAGTCCAACGTCGAATTGCGTTGACCCGTCTTCCATCCGCTCCAATTCGATCCTCGAGAAAGTCCATGATTTTCCAGTGGCTCATAAGTGTATCATAAAAATGTTATGTCTCAAGTCCTGCCGATCAAGAGGGACTAACCTTGACGAGACACAATGACGACCCCGGCCAGACCGTCTGCGTATTGCCGCCATGAGACAAGAGTTCTGGTTCGCTTTTTTGTTCTACCAATCCAAACCGCGGATAATACGCTCCTCGCAGTGCTCCGTGTATTCAGGACGCCAATTAGAGGCGGCGTCGGAAATGAACGGGCGAACTGAATCTTCACACAAGAATGCTCTAGCCGATCATTTTCGCCATCCTGATTCGCCGCGCAATTAAGCTCTCCGCTACGAACAACAGCAACGCGCCTACAAGCAGCGGAAGCCAGACGCGCTGCCTGGCTTCGATCTCTTGCGACGTGAGTTGCCCTCCGGCCGCGGGCCGTTCGACGCTGTCTTTGTCGTCCGGGGACATGCTCGCAACCAAATCTTCTACATTCAGTCTCGAGAGATCCGACTCTCTCGTGTCCACGTTGACCGCGACGTATTCAGCGCCGTCGCGATAACGCAGCCTGTAAAAACCTGTTTCGGCCGCCGCGAACGACAGTTCGCCCTGGCCCGTCTTCCGGGCGTCGTCGTAGCGCCCACCGGCCGGCTTCTCGATCGAGGGCATTGTTCCGTCGGCGTCAAGAGGCGCCGTTATCATCTGTCCGAGAGTTCGCGCCGGCTCCGATTGCCGGCCGCCAAGATGATCCAACATCTGGCGAACGAGAGGCAGGAACATAGGCGACAAGGGAAGATCGTTCCAAGCAGTGTCAAGCGTGCTCGTGAACATCAGGACTCCGCCGATTCCTATCCGCCCTTCGATCAAGAGCGGGCTGCCGTCATCCAAAGCCGCAATGACCGAAGCGCGATCGGCCGGCGTAGCCCTGTGATAAGCATATACTCTGGTGGCGGCCAGCCTGCCGCTGCTGGCGAACGGGCTGAAGATCGGGTGCTCGGTTCTGATCTGACTGGTCAGCGCATAGCCACCGCGCGCTTGAACTACCTCGCCCAAGGAGGCGGGAGCGATCTCCTCCATAACCCTGTTGAATTCACCCGCTTCGGTATGCCGTCCGGCCGCTATGATGACGCCGCCGCCTCGTTCCGCGAAGCGTTTGATTTTTGCGGCCAAAGCGGCGGGCAATCCAGCGGCGTCGTTTATTACAACGCCGCGATAACCGTCGACTTCAGCCGGATTCACGGAACCGACGCTCTTGATCGTGAGCGCGTAAGGATTCGTCTCGCCCGCCAATAGAGCCTGTTGCAGAAAAAAGCTCTCGCTACGGCCGCGGCCGGCGGTTTCAATCGACAGCACCTTGGACTGTGGCCGGCGGTTGATCGTGAAGCAAAACCTGTTGTCGAAAGTGAAACCGTCGCCGGTCACATCAACGGTAGCGCGGTTCGAGCCTTCAGGGACGTTGAAGCCGCTAAACTCGAGGGTCTTCTGCGACCCTGCGTCGAGCCTTATCGGACGGCGTTCGACGACGAGATCGTTGAGCCGCAGTTCGGCGGTCGCGTCGATAGGCTCGCCCTTCTCGGACGCTTCCGCGTTCGAAGCGATCAGGCGCGCTATTACTTTGCCGGGGTATTTCTGCGTGTAGATAGTGGGCTCGGACTTGACCTCGGTGATA
Source organism: Blastocatellia bacterium (assembly GCA_023265195.1). Taxonomy (GTDB): domain Bacteria; phylum Acidobacteriota; class Blastocatellia; order UBA7656; family UBA7656; genus QHVH01. The sequence goes on from JAHFUG010000001.1 coordinate 56,560, forward strand.
GCGAGATTCGCGGCCTTTCGGTCACCGACGTCCACGGGAGTCAACAGGATATTTCTTGAAAGGCGAACTCGAGGCAGAGCGCGGTTCCAACCCGCCTCGTGAAAATCAGAGATCAGATGTATTCGCTTATGAGCTCCCGGCTCATCCTTGAGAATCGAGTCCGCGGCTTGAATAGCTTGCAGATAATCAGTCGCTCCCGAGCCCGGCTCGACCTTGTCGAGCAGCGCGAGCGCTTCAGCGCGGCCGAGCTTCACGGGTCTCAGTAAATCGAAGTCGGTCGAAAAAACGGCGAGCGCTGTCGATTCCCCGTCACCGGCGTCGTTGATGATAGATCGAGCGGCGTTTCGCGCGCGTTCAAACACGCCGGGGTAACGCATGCTGTAGGACACGTCGATGAGAATCGCGGCGCTCGATCTTTCCGAAGCCGATATGATTGAGGCCCGGCCCGGGAAATACGGCCGGGCGAATGCAAGCGCAAGCAGAAGAAAGGCCAGGCATCTTATGATGAGGAGAGCGAGATTGCGCAGCTTTCGCTTGCGTATCGTCTTCTGTTCGATACGGCGAAGGAACATCAACGACGCAAATTGGACCCGGCGAGCTTTCGTCTTCCGCACGAGATGCGCCAGCACCGGCAGCGCCGCCGCAACGGCGCCGAGCAAAAATAGCGGATTCAAGAACGCCATAGTCTCAATCCAATGCGCGCCGGAAACTCAAGCCACAAAAATGCGCAAGAGCCACATAACTCAGTAAGCCGCTGCTGCATAGCCGTCACTATTTTCCTTCCTGTGTTGTTTCGGTTCTTCCGTTTCCCCGATTCCCGTCTTTCTACTTTGCGGCTTTTGCGTCTCTTTGTGGCTATGCAAGGATCATAACCAGTTCATGCTGAGGCTCGCCGCCGGTGACGCGCGCGCTCTTCTCGTCAACATAGACGTCGATCTCGCTTCGCACGCCGAACTTGCCCTCGAGATAAATCCCCGGCTCTATCGAGAAACATGTCCTGGGAATCAATGAGCGCCCGTCCTTGGTCTCGAGATTGTCGATGTTCGCTCCGTTGCCGTGCACCTCGGTGTGAATACTGTGACCGGTTCTGTGAATGAAGTAGTCTCCGTAGCCGGCTTTGCGAATCACCTCGCGGCAAGCGTCGTCGACCTGCCATCCGAAAATCGAGCGGCCCGCGGAGAACGCTTCCTTGACGAATGCGGTAGCGGCGTCGCGCGCGTCACGCACGACGTTGAAGACTTTCGTCACTTCTTCGGGCGCTTGCTCGCCAATGAAGCCGGTCCAGGTGATATCGGCGTAAACCGAATTGGCTCGATCGAGCTTGGCCCAAAGATCGATCAGTACGAAGTCACCCTTCTTGATCGGCGAGTTCGCATCGTGCGTTGGCCCGTAGTGCGGCATTGCGCTGTTGGCGTTCACGGCGACGATTGGCGGGTCTCGCGTAATCATGCCTCGATCATTGAAGCAGCCGAGAATGAACTGTTGGATGTCGTACTCGTTCGCCGGCGGTCCTTCGCGCACCCGGCGGCCTATCTCGCCAAACGCGGCGTGCACGCTATCGTAGAGCCCTCTTCCGGCTTCTTC
>JAHFUG010000589.1 GCA_023265195.1 Blastocatellia bacterium
CTCGAGACCTCGGTGAATCGAGGTGTCAATGAGAACGCGCCGTTCAAGCCCGAAGGCGGATAACCATAATCCCCCAATTCGGTTAATCACCCTTCGTCTAATGTGGCCCAACTTGTTAATTCTCTTACTCATTAATCCGGCCTCTCGAAAATAGCCGGTGGCGCACATCTACACAAGCGTGCAATGGCGTTTTGCCACGCATGAAATCAAGAGCTTTGTTGAGAACTTCCCCATTCGGTTGAGCCGCGATTGCGAAATCTCAGCACATGGTCCAGTCCAGTTAGATTAATCTCGCCGGCCACTGCATTATACTGAAGGACGGGCGGCGCCATTAGGCGGCAGGGGCCGCGGTCTCGGCAAACAATGAGCGGCACACTCTACATCGTAGCGACGCCGATAGGGAACCTCGAAGACATAACCTTGCGCGCGCTGCGAGTTCTCCGCGAGGCGGACCTGATCGCCTGCGAGGACACTCGGCATACAAGAAAGCTCCTCTCGCACTACAACATTTCGAAGCCCGTGATCAGCTATCACGAGCACAACGAGCGTCAACGATCCGAAGAACTGATTGCGAAGCTCGAGGCCGGAGCCAATATCGCCCTGGTCTCCGATGCCGGGACGCCGCTTGTGTCGGACCCCGGATTTACGGTCGTGAGCAATGCGATTGCGCGCGGAATCCACGTTGTTCCGATCCCGGGCCCGTCCGCATTGGCGGCTGCTTTGACTGCGTCAGGGTTACCCTGTGACGAGTTCATGTTCATCGGCTTCCTTCCTTCAAAGCAGTCAGCGCGGCGAGCCAAACTGGCCAAGCTCGCCGGAATCAAAGCGACGTTGATTTTCTATGAAGCTCCACACCGCGTCAAAACAACGATCGCCGACGTACTCGAAGCGCTCGGGGACCGCCCGGCGGTCCTTGCGCGCGAGCTTACAAAGATACACGAGGAGTTCTTGCGGGGCAGTTTGTCGGAAATCGCCGGGGCGTTAGCCGAACGGCCGGCGCGAGGCGAATACGTGCTGTTAATCGGTCCTGAATCGGAAGGCATCGCGGACACCGTCGATTCGACGACGATCTCGGAAGAGGTTGATCGAATCATGCGAGAAGAAGGTCTTGACCGAAAGAGCGCATTGAAGCAGGCCGCCCGGTCGAGAGGGATTAGCAAAAGCGAAGCTTATCGAATGCTGATCGACGAGAAGACTGAAGAATAGTCCCGAGTGATAACGATTCAACCCGGATGGCGGCAAGTCGGGGCTCTCTGTTTCAACGGAAGCCTGAGGATCAAATGTACGGGCGGGTCTCCGTGCCCGCCCCTCTCGGCTCATCGCGGACATCATTCAGTCCCGCGCCTGCCCCTCCGAACGACTTTATTTGTTCCAAAGAACCTTCCACTTGAACTCATCATCGGCTTGAACGATAGAATCAATCCGGCGGCGAAGATCAACCCTCCGGCCATCGCCGGCCCAAGATGAGTGAGGTCGGTATAGCCAACCGCGGGATGAACGCTTATGGCCGCTCCGAAACCCGCGAGTCCGGCTACACACAACGCCTGCCATAAGCTCTTGGAAGACCGGCCGCACCACACCGAAAACAAGACCGTTATTCCGCAGGCGCAGATGCCTCCGCCAAAACCTGACCGGTCGTGGGCGATCAAGGGAACCAGCCTGGCGTTTATCGCCCGCAGATCGTCTACCGCAACGCCCATGAAAGTAAGGTCCTGAGGCACGAACACTCGGGTCATGCCGACGACTAGAATCGTCAGGCCCGCCCCGATCATTCCGCACGCCGTCGCCAGAAGAAGCAGCCTGCCGAGACCCTGGCTCGATTTCCAATTGATTTTGACCGAAGGCGAAAAGAGAGATCCGATCCCGCGCCGTTCATGGAGGTTCCGCCGCGTCATCGCCAGCCCTCCAACAAAAAGCGGAACGAGCAATAGCGTTCCGAGGCCGTGCCATGTGTCCAGATAGCCGTAGCCAAGATAGGCGAGGAAACTGCAAAAGCCGGCGAGCCCGCTGACCAGGAACAACCACCATGCCCATGCCTCGCCCTTGCGAAGAGGAAACTCCGCCAGCCATACATAGAACACGCCGATGGCTATCAACGCGCCTCCGAACGAAACCCGGTCATGAACCATGAAGTGAACTATTCGGCATCCGTGCAGCGCGCACAAATCTTCGGCGGTCATCCCGAGAAACGCGGTGTCGTGAGGCAGGAATCGGCCCGTGCCCGCCAGGAAGACCGCGAACCCTCCCGACAGAATGATGCTCAATCCAAAGAACAACAACAGCGGACGCCCGTCGCCTATGAGCGCCTCGAATAACCCGCGGTCGTCTCTTGTTGCGCTTGTCATCAGAGGATCAACGGATGGGAGTCTAGCCGCGCTGTCCGCCGCGAACCAAGGTGGCCGACGCGCTTAGGCGAATCTTCTTTAAGGCTCGCTTCGAAAAACTGGATCGGCCTTCAGTCTTTCGATTGAAAATTGAGGCTCCGCGGAGAATCCACGTCTTGGCTCGAGCATAAAACGAAGGCGATTTTCTTGCTATGAAATCTCCTCATGCTTCCGCGAGATCCTCTTGAAGGGCTCTTCGCTGCGCCTCGCTTAGCACCGTTCGCGCCTGCAAATCCGGAAGCTCTATTCCGACGGCAACCGGAACCATCGCGCCAGTGTTGAATTTCAGGTATTGAACGGAACTCAGACGGTCATCGCCGCGCTGGCGCTCATCGAAGGAGGCCCGAATCCAATCGCCGTTCTCCAACTCGACGTATAACTCCTCGGGCAGGCGCCGCCATTTCACCAGTTTCTCATTCCTGATCGCCGGATCATCGATCTCGATCAAGAGAGTGCAACCAAGCTCGCCCGCTCCGCCCAACAGCTCATTGTAGGTCTCGATCTCGCGAACTATATCCGCCTCTTTCACTATGCGCTCGGCTCGAATCATTTCTTGAATTTGATATAGAACGGTCAGATGGTTTTCGAATAGCAACGTCAGGTAGTCGCCCAGATGCGCCCGGCGCGCCGCCTTTGCGTTCATGACCTCATCCCGAAAGCTCTCGCGGCCCTCCTCGTAGGTCACGTAATCGACGATCTCTTTGCGCTCAACCGGTCTCATTAGCCGCTATCCTTGTCCTTCTTCTCGCTTCGGTTTTTCATCAAAGCCATTCTCACGATACGCCCGCGCGAGTATCGACAATGGGTGCATCGGGCGCACCCCAGCGTGTTGTTTGAACTGAATGGCCGCAAGCGGGCAATCGGTGGCCCAGATCTCGCAGCCGGCCTCTTTCATTTCATCGAACGCCTTCTTGCCTATTCGGGCCGATGCTTCGAATCCTTCAACGGTCATTGCATAGGTTCCATCGTGGCCGCAGCATTCCATTACCGTGCGAGGCGCAACCCCCGGAATCTTTCGGAGCAAATCGCGTCCTTTGAAGCCGACGGCCTGGGCGCGCAAGTGACACGGAGCGTGATAGGCGACCGCCGCGCCCGGCGTGCTTAGAAACTCGGTGTTGAATCGCGGCTCGTTGCGGATCGACCAGAGGAACTCGCTCGGATCCATAACCGCGGCGGCAATCCTCTCGGCGGCCGGCCGGTCGCCAGGCTCCACCAGCGCCGGGTGCTCGCGTCTCATCATCATTGAACACGTAGGATTGATTGCAAGCACTTTGGCGCCCTTGTCGACGAACGGAAGCAGTATCCGCAGGTTCGCCTTCGCGTGTTTGCGCAACGACTCGACGTCGCCTCGCTCCCACGCGGGCATGCCGCAACATTCAAGCCCTGCCACGCACCGGA
>JAHFUG010000220.1 GCA_023265195.1 Blastocatellia bacterium
TATGCACCGTGCAGTGTCAGCGCTGGAAACTGGGCCACAAATGGGCCACAAAGTCATCGAGCGGCCACTGACGGCCGCTCGTAACTGACTGAAAATATGGTAGCGGCGAGTGGACTTGAACCACTGACCTTGGGGTTATGAATCCCACGCTCTAACCACCTGAGCTACGCCGCCATATGCCTTACCCGCTTGCAACTTCTTCTTCTATATCAATCGCCTTTGACGGATCTGCGTTTAACCTCCGGGCCTACCTCCCGCTCCGTGATCCACCGGCGATGCTATCCGCTTTCCTTCAACAGTGACATGAAAATAACGCATAGTCGTTCGTATGTCCACGTGACGGATTACATCACAGGCGCGAGCATCATGGGTTTCACAGGCCGGCGACCGCGCTATTCGTATCGCAAGGCTTCAATCGGATCAAGCCGCGCCGCTTTTCTGGCCGGCCAGACGCCGAAGACCAATCCAATCGCGACCGAAACAACGAGCCCCGCGACGACCGCCCACACAGGAATCGTGGCGGGAAGACTCGGCAGCAGCAGCACTATTATCCGGCTGACGCCGATCGCGAGCAGAACCCCGAGCACGCCCCCGAAAAACGTCAGCGTCATCGCCTCGAACAAGAACTGGCTCACGATGTCGTGACGCTTCGCGCCGATGGCTTTTCGAATCCCTATCTCGTGCGTGCGCTCGGTCACGCTCACCAACATTATGTTCATCACTCCGATGCCGCCGACGAGCAAACCTATGCTGGAGATGGCTATGACGACGAGTCCGATTTTTGCCGTGATGCTGTCGAACTGCTCGATGAATCTGTCAGCGGTGCTGAGGTCGAAGTTGTTAGCCTCATCGAACTTCAACCCGCGCTGGCGCCGCAACACGTCTTCGATTTGACCCATTGCGGCGCGAAGCTTTCCGGGCTTCGCTTTGGTTATCACCATGACGTAGTTGCTGCGCGGGGAGAGCTTTCGCACGGTTCTGAAGGGTATGAAGACCGCGTTGTCCTGTTCGTTCTCGCCGAAGAACCCGCCCCTTCTCTTCTCGGTCACGCCGATGACTTCGAACTGCCTGCCTCCCAACAGCACCTGGGCGCCGGCGACGTTGGACCGGTTTGGAAAAAGGGCTTCCGCCACGTTTATGCCGATCACTATCACATCGCGGCGGCGCTTATCGTCCAGATCGCTGATGAACCTGCCTTCCTGCAACGGGACGGTGGTGACCATCGCGTAGTTGGCCGAGACGCCTTGCAGATTTCCCTGCCGGTAGGTGACGCCGTTGTAGCTGATCGTCCGATCCATTCGCCATGCATAGACCGACCACGCCACGTCGTCCACCGCGCTTGCCTGATCGCGGATCGCCATGCCGTCCTCGGCGGTCAACGGCTTGCGGGAAAACTCCCGCCGGTCACGAGGGCCAAGCTGGGGCCCCGTCGAAAGGTGGAACGCGAACACGTTGTTCGTGCCGTAATCCTCCACGAACGCAATGACGTTTTGCCGCATCCCAGTCAGTATCGACGCCACTACGATGACGGTTAAGACTCCGATCACGATTCCAAGCACCGTGAGAAAACTTCTGAACTTGTGCGCCCGAACGTTGTCGAACGCCATCTTGAGGGTTTCCGTTGGGATGAAGCCTGGGAGTTTCATGATCTTATCAATCCGAAATCAATTCTTCGTCAGGGCGCGTATGGGATCGAGCTTGGACGCCTTGTAGGCCGGATAAATGCCAAAGATCAACCCCACGCCGCCAGACACGCCGATCGAAAGGAAGACATAAGGAATCGTTATCGTCATTGGAATGGAGGTGGTGGCCCTGACCAGCGAGGCAAGCCCCGCGGCCAGGAGCAATCCAATAACACCGCCGACGGACGAAAGCAGCGACGATTCGATAAGGAATTGCATCAGGATGTGGTTTCGGCGGGCCCCACACGCTTTTCGCAAACCGATTTCGAAGGTACGCTCCGTCACGCTAACCAGCATTATGTTCATGACCACGATCCCGCCTACGAGAAGCGAAATGCACGTGATTGGAATAACAACGCCGGCGATGGCGCCCGTGAACTGATCGACGTCGTTATTTACTTCTTCGACGTTGACGAGACCGAAATCGTCTTCATCGTTTCCCTTCAGCTTGTGCTTGTTCCGCATGGCGATGCGCGCTTGTTCGAGAGCCGCGTGAAATCGCTCGCGATCCTCGGCCTTCCCATGAAGCTGGAGACTGCGCCGCCTCCCAAACATTTTTTCGAAGGTGGTCAACGGTATGTAGACATTGTTGTCGAGTGATTGACCAACGAACGATCCCCGCTTCTCCTCCACTCCCACCACTCGCATGAAAACGTCGGCGATTTTTACGGTCTTGCCAATCGGATCGACTCCGGTGAAGAACTTGTCGGTAAGATCGTTTCCGATGACGCACACGTTCTCCGCGTGCTCGACCTCGTATTGAATGAGAAAGCGCCCTTCGCTGACGCTCTTGTCTTCGATCTCCCCCATGTTCGCCGTGACACCCATCACCTGAGTGCCGAAGAGTTCCTGGCCGTCTTGCTTGAGATTGACCGAAGTTCCGGCCTGCGCGCCAACGTCACTGCACGTAGGACACTTCTCGCGCAGCCAGTCATAGTCTTCCCACTTGATCTTCTTGTTTCGCTTGTCCCGCTTTTGCCATTCCTCTTCGGTCAGGTGGCCGGCGCTGACCATTCGATCCACCATGAAATGATTAACGCCCAGGAGCTTCGTGACGGTTTCCATCACGTATGAATTCAGGCCGCTGATCGATGCGCCTACGACGACCACCGACGAGACCCCGATAATTATTCCAATAAGAGTGAGCAGCGCCCTGAGCTTATGCGCAAAGATGGACTGGAGGGCTATCTTGAAGGCGTCGGCGTAGAATGAGTAGAGTTGCCTCATTTTGTTAAGCGAACCCAATGCGGGCACTTGGCTGTACGAAGAAGGATGAACGCAGGTTTGGAAAAAGGGCAAGTCTTCTTCGCGGCAGTAACCTAGCCAAGGGCTCCGCTCGGGATATCCCGAGTGCGGAGTGCGGAATGCCGGATCACGCGGTGGTCCTCGGGGGAAACGCGAACAGAATTCTCGTAACGATCGGCATAAACGACCAGGCTTTTTCGCAGACTGCGCTACGAAACAATGGGCTCTTCGAGCAACCGATTCTCCCGCGCAGTCTGCGAAAAAAAGCGCGTTCAGCGTTCAGCTATCAGCCAGCGGTCAGCTTTTGGGTTTTGCGTTGGCCGCTTGAAACATCGCAAATGTTTTTGCGATGTTGTTTCGCTAAGTGGCCTAAAACCGCCGGAGTTGAATTTGATCGTTCCTTGCGACCGGGCGCGGATAATAGATGGGAGCCCGAACAGCCTTTCTCCATGCTCTTGCCTTTATGACTTGAGTTGTCGCCAATCACGCCAAGTCAACTCCCCCGTTATTCGCAATGAGTTGATTGACGGACCACCTCACGCTCCGCACGGCGCCTGGCGTCCAGACCTAATCATGGTCTAATCATACCTCTCGTTCGTCACTCTCGTTCGTCGGTGACATGGTGCTGCTGTGGACCGAGTGTTACAGAACATTTCGCGAAACTGCGCGTACGAGCTAAGGGCGGAAGCTCCAAAAACAATTCCAACAATCAGAAGGGAGAAGACGGTGAAGTCAAGATTGCTAACTGCCATTGCAGCCGTTTGTTTGTGCTTCTCGTTCGTGTCTGTCACGAGACCCGCCAACATGGCTGTTTCGACTTCCGACTGGCCTCAATGGCGAGGTCCGCAACGTAACGGGATCTCGGAGGAGCGAGGCCTCCTTAAGGAATGGCCGGCGCAGGGACCAAAGCTGCTTTGGCAGGTGGACGACATAGGAGACGGCTATTCAACGCCGTCGGTTGCCGGAACGCGGATCTACCTGATGAGCAACCGCGGCATGGAGAATGAATTTGTTCAGGCTCTCTCAACTCGGGACGGAAAACCTATCTGGACAACGCGCGTCGGCAACGTGGGTAACCCGAGTGACTTCCTTTACGCGAAAGCCCGGTCCACTCCGACCGTTGACGGAGACTTCATCTACGCGCTGAGTTCGGACGGCGACGTCGCTTGCCTCGCAACCGATAACGGCAAGATTCGGTGGCAAAAGAACATCCGGAAAGAGTTCAGCGGCCAGCAGGGCATATGGGCCTATGCGGAGTCTCCGTTGGTTGATGGTGACGCCGTTGTCGTGACGCCCGGCGGCGCGCAGGCAACGATGGTGGCGCTTAACAAAAAGACGGGCGGCATCATCTGGAAATCGGCGATCCCAGGGGGCGACCCCGCGGGTTATGCATCGGCCATCGTCGTTCAAGCGGGTGGCAGAAAACAATACGTGCAGTTTTTGAGCAAGGGGATAGTCGGAGTTGACGCGAAGACCGGCCAGTTCCTGTGGCGCTACGCCGAGGTTGCCAAGGGTATGGCGCAAATGGTGACTCCAGTTGCGCGTGATGGATACGTGTACGGTGGAGCGAACGGCATCGGCGGAGGAGCCGTCCGTTTGAAGTCGGACCCCGGCGGTGTCGCCGCGGAGCAGGTGTACTTCAAGCGCGGACTGCCGAACAACATGGGTGGATCGGTGCTGGTTGGCGACTATCTCTACGGCACGGCGGACTCGGAACTGGTCGCGGTTGAGTTCACTACTGGTAAGCTTAAATGGCAGGCCGAGAGCATAGGCAGCAGCGGTTCAGTTGCCTACGCCGACGGCCTTTTATTTATTCACGGCACGAATGGAGAGGTCGCGTTGGTGGAGGCGACCCCTGAGGCATATCGCGAGAAGGGCCGATTCACTCCGCCGGCGCAGCCGAAGCATAGACGGCTGGGGCCGATGCCTGAGAAGTCGTGGACCTATCCGGCCATTGCCAACGGAAGGCTTTACATTCGGGAGCTCGGCACATTGTGGGCCTACGACATCAAGGCAAGCCGCTAGTAGAGGTCATTACACCGATAGCCGAGGATTCAATAAATAACCCTCAACCTCAGTTGCTGTTTTTCCTCGGCGGTCAAGTCACTCGCTCCTCATAGGGGACAGTTACAGGGGGAGGGAGAAATTGGATAGGACAGGGAACAGGAGAGGGAAATTGGAGGAGAAGATGGGGAGAGGGATAGGGACGCAGTTATCGGCTATCTGATGCTGCTACTTTGTTGGTGCAAGACCGCGTTCTCTGATACGACAGTTCCTGGATCAACGGTCATCCGCCAGGGATTTACCGTATTGGAGCGATGGCGTACTTCGCTTCAATAGCCTCTATTGATTTCACGAGCGCCGTCCCAACCGGTTCGAGTATCTCAGGGCCCGTCATCTCAGGGCTGTCAGCAGGGGTGTGATGAAATGTGGACGCCCCGACGATCGCGAAAGCGCGATAACCCGCTCGCGAAATCTGTTCGTATTCACCGGCGGAAACCGCCGGGTTTGGAGCCAGTCCCGCCAGCCCGGCGAAAGGCTCGCTTAGCAACTCAACCAGATCCTTCCTGCACATCAGCCTCCTTCGGGAGTCTATATCGTGGAGCCTTCGCGGACCGCGATCCGTGTCTTCCCATTCGTAGGTCGCGATTCCCGCCCCGAGGTGAAGCCAGCAAATGACTCGCTCAGGCCTTGGCGCCAGATCCTTGATGAACTTCTCTACGCCAAGCCCGCCGAGTTCATGTCCGGAGGTCGATACAAAAAGAAAACTGGCCTCGGACGAGGAACGCCGCGCCCACCTTGCAAGCCCAAGAAAGAGAGCGATCCCTGGGCCCCGTTCTCCACCACATCGAAACCAGCCGCTTTGCGGCGTCGAGACCACGAATATATGCTTTCCTCGATCGAGCCTGCCAACGACGTTCTTGGCTACAGCCGCGGACTCTTCTCTTCCATCAATCAAGAGCGAAGCCTGAATGCGGCTGAACGCCGCGGCCTCAAGCGCGGCTTCGTCACGAGGCGCAATTAGAGCAACCGGAACGGGCCATTGCTCCACCGCGGGTCTCGTATTGAGCGCTATGATCTCACCGGTTGGCCCGGCGGTCACCGCGATCACCGCCGCCGCGCCCGCCTTTGCAGCCTCTGAAATCCGGTCGACGTGATATGGCGTTATTGCCGCGCGCTCATCGAACGGAAATTTCACCACCGCAATGGCGCCTCTTGCTCGTATGCCGGCTTCGAAGCTTACTACTCTCCCGCGGACGGCAATCGGCCCTGTGGCGCGCGGCGGCCACAATGGAAATGCACGGAGCTTCTTACCTTCGATCTCTAGACTGCACGAGCCAGTGAAAAACTGTTTCAGCCGGAAGGGTTGAAGCTCGGTCTTCAGCCCCGCCGCCTTCAGTTGCCGGGCGAGCCAATCCGAGGTCCGCAAGTCAGACTCCGTAGCGGTCCGGTGCTCGCCCAGATTGTAATAGGTTATGAGATCGGAATAGAGAGCCGAGCCGGGGATCGGACCGGCAGGGGTATGTGTTGCGCGGCTCGGCTTCTGTTTTGACTTCTTGCCGCGGCCCTTCTTGCCCTTGGTCTTTGCAGCCGTCTTCCGGCGTTTCTTGCCGCGGGCAACGGCGTCTTCAGCGTTGAGCAAACCGGCCAACCCCGCGGTCACGGCCCCAAAGCCCTTTAGCAACAACTCGCGTCTCGAAGGGCGCCAGCCGTCTTGCTCATCGGATGGCTCGGACTTCCCCATCTTCAACCCAATTTCAAGATCTTTGCGGCGTTGTCGTGAAGAATCTTTCTCCGCACATCGGGTGAAAACCCTTCCAGCGAATCAAAATCCTTGAGCCATCGCTCAGGCGTGATAAATGGATAGTCGCTGCCGAATAAAATGCGATCCTGAAGGCGAGTGCGGGCCTCGTCCATTATTTCCTTTGGAATGTACCTGGGCGACCAACCCGAGAGATCCATGAAGACGTTGGACTTGTGTCCGATGATCGCCAGCATCTCCTCGTGCCAGGGCCAGGCGGGGTGAGCGCCGATGATCGTGAGGCCGGGAAACTCGGCGGCGACCGAATCGAGATAGATCGGCCGCGTGTAATCGAGCTTGATTCCCATCCCGCCCGGTTGACCCGCGCCAAGCCCATTGGTTCCGGTGTGAAAGAGCGCGGGGACCTTCAGTTGACAGATTTTCTCAAAGAGAGGAGAGAACCGGGTGTCGTTTGGATAGAAAGCCTGAATGCCGGGATGAAACTTCGCGCCACTCATCCCAAGCTCGGTTATGGCGCGCTCCATCTCATCTATAGCGCGGCGGCCTTTCCACGGATCAACGCTGGCGAATCCGATGAACTGCCGCGGGTACTTCTTGACTATGCCGGCGACTTCGTCGTTTGTAAGGGGAGGAAGACCGGTCGCGGTCTCGGCGTCCCACGCCAGTAGAACTCCGACTATGTCCAGATCTGCGTACAACTGAGCGACCTCTTCCATCTCTCGAATGGGCACGTTGGTGCGGAAGAATTTCTCCGCGGCGAGCCGGTAGATTCGGACCGCGCCGTCGAGAAAACTCGCGGTAGGAAGATGAACGTGCATATCAATGGCTTTTGGCATATTTCACCGTGTAAGAAGTAGAGTGCAGACCCTTACTTCGCGGACTGTTGCAGGAGGCGGCTGAAGCATGCGCTGCGTCGCTCCGCGGGCCTTTGCCTGTACCGCTCCGGCTCAATTCAGCTAGTGGCGCCCGGCGGAAATCAGTCAACAGTCACTCGAGCCGCGGAAGTCACAAACATGAAAGAGATGGAAAGGAGCACCCCTGGCGGAGCGCTCACTTCATTGCTTGGGTCCTGTCGCCATTCTCTCCTCTTGCCTACTGTGCATCTTGTGAATCTTTTAGGCTGTTTGCTTCCTTCCGCCGAAGACAACTGGGCGCTCCCGCATCTCTTCACCCGCACGATTCGAAACACACATACTAAACTCCGCGGCGCGTCACAAATTGCCGCGCTTCATTTCGCCGGTAATGTACTCGCAAGCGCGAACGGTCAACGCCATCATCGTGAGCGTCGGGTTCTGGCAGCCGATCGAAACGAAGCACGCGCCATCGGTCACGAAAAGATTCTTGACGTCCCAGCTTTGATTGAAGCGGTTCAACACCGAGGTCTTCGGATCGGCCCCCATTCGCGCGGTTCCGACTTCGTGTATGCACAAGCCGGGCGGGGCCACGTAGCCGCTCGAGAACGTTGTCTCGAATCCAGCCTCATGAGCCATCTCCTTCAGCGCCTCGAGCCCGTCTCGGGCCATCGCCTTTTCGTTATCGCCGTGCGAGCATTCGACGTGGGCGATCGATATGCCCCAGGCGTCTTTTTTGTTTTTGTTGATCGTAACCCGGTTGTCTTTTCGCGCAAGCATCTCGCCCCAAATCCCCATACTGAATGGCGCCGGATCTTTCGCGCTCCTGACCATCTTCTTGAATTCGGCGCCGAAACCCGGAATCGAACGGAGATTGGCCGGCAGCATGCCGCGTTGCGCGCCGCCTTGAATTCCGTAGCCTCGGATGAAGTTTGGATTGCGCTCGCCGACGTTCCTGAATTTCGGTATGTAGACGCCGTTCGCCCGTCCATCGTCGTAGTTGTACCGGTAGTTCGCAACCGATGGAATCACTCCTCCGACGGAAACTTGAAAGATATGATCCATCAGGTATTGTCCAAGCACGCCGGATGAATTGCCAAGGCCGGCCGGGTGCTGCCGGGTCGCGCTGTTGAGCATCAATCGGGTTGATTCAATCGTGGAAGCGCACAGTACGACGACCTTGCCAAAGACCTCGAAAGCGTTCTTGGTTAGCTGATCGATGCAGGCGACACCCTTGGCTTTTCCCGTAGCGGTATCGACTATGACGTGACTGGCTACGGCGTTCGTTCTGAGGGTGAGCCGCCCGGTCTTTTCGGCCGCGGGCAGAGTCGAGCCGGGACTGCTGAAGTAAGACGACGTTGAGCATCCCCGGTCGCAGTGGCCACAATAGTGACACGCGGCGCGCCCGTTGTGCTTCTTCGTAAGGATCGCGGCCCGGCCGATCATCACCCGCCGATCCTTCCACTTCTTTTCTACGGCCTTTTTCAGAAGCCACTCGCCGCACGTGAGTTTCATAGCCGGCAGGAATTTGCCGTCCGGAAGATTCGGAACGTTTTCGTATGAGCCGCTCACGCCGATGAACTCTTCGACCTTGTCGTAGTAAGGCGACAGCTCGGCGTATGAGATGGGCCAATCATCTCCATAGCCGTCGCGGCTTGCGGCTTTGAATTCATAATCCGAGAGACGGTAACTCTGACGTCCCCACGTGATCGTCCGGCCTCCGACCTGGCGGCCTCGAATCCAATCGAACGGCTTTTGATCGGCGGTTGTGTAGGGATTGTCGACGTCGTCGACGAAGAACTGCTTGCCATACTCATTACAGGCGTAGCACTTCGATTGAACGGGCTGTCGATCGCCATAGAGGTCGCGGCTGTTTACCTTGCCGCGGTATCTGATTTCGTACGGCCAAGTGTGCTCGTTGAAGTCTTTCTCCGGATCGAGCTTTCGCCCCGCTTCCAGAACGATGACACGCATTCCTTTTTCAGTGAGTTCTTTCGCCGCCCAGCCCCCAGTTGCGCCCGAGCCGACGACTATAGCGTCGTAGATATCTTCTTTTGCCATTGCAATGTTCCAGAACTTCAAAGCTAGCGGTCGTATACTTCTTTTCGGCTAATCAAAAACGCAGCAGAACATTCCACCCCTCTGGGATGCGCTGGAGTTTGGCCATTTTGGGTTGTGCTTTTGGCAGCAAGAAATTGGTTCAAGTTCGCCAATCATCAGAAACTCTCAGGCCGGGAAGGGCGGCTTGCCCCCGCTCCCCGGCCGGTTTGGTTGAAGCGAGAGCAGCGGGGGCAAGCCGCCCTTCCCGGCCTGAGAGTTTCTGGGATTGAACATGGAAATTGGATATCGCTCTTCCCAAAATGGCCACACTCCGGACCCCTCTTGGGTGCGGAGAAACTCCAAAAGCCCTCGTAAAACCTGTGGCAAGCATACCACCGCTATCCGGCGCTCATCTTCAAAACATCTTTCAAAGCCTCATCGGCCGATTTCGCCGGCTTGAATTCGAGCCCGACGAAGCCCTGATAGCCCGAGGCCGCGATCGCGCGAAACACATTGCCGTAGTTTATCTCGCCCGTTCCGGGTTCGTGGCGGCCTGGGACGTCGGCGACGTGGAAGTGCGCAATCTTGGCGATGTTCTTCGTGATGTCCTGAATCACATTACCTTCCATGATCTGGTGATGGTAGATGTCGAACAGCATTTTGACCGCGGGGCTGCCGACCTCGTCCAGAATTTCGAAGCCCTCGCGAGCCGTTTGCAGATAGTAGTTCGGGTGATCGACCTTGGTGTTCAGCGGCTCCAACACCAGCGTCACCCCCGCCTGTTCGGCGAACGGCGCGGACGCCTTCAACGCGGCGGCATAGTTCGAATGCTGTTCCGCGCGCGGGAGATGTTTGTCTTCGAATCCAGTGGTGACGATCAGCGTTTTGACTCCAAGCCTCTTCGCCGCCGCAAGAGAGGCCTGAATCTCCGACACAAAAGTCTTGCGCGCGTCCTCGGTGTTCAATTGCTTCCAGCCAGACCCCATCATAGTCGCGATTTCGAGACCCAACTCGGCTTTCTTCTTCGCAATCGCTTCAACGTCCTTGTTCTTCCACTCCCAAAATTCGAAAGCCGGATAGCCCAGTTGTTTCACTCGCTCCATCCGCTCGAGGAATGGCATTTGGGTGAGGATCATGTCGATGCAGACTGATAGCCTGACCGGCCGCGAATCGCCGGCCCAGGCGGTTCTTGTTGAAAGCAACCCCGCGACGGAGGCGCCCAGCGCCTGCGCCATGAACTCTCTTCGGCCGACCGGCAGTGGCGTCAACATATTCGTCCCTCAATCGCGAGCTTGCGCTTGCGACACCGTTTCAAGGATGGCCGCGCTTTGAGCAAATGGATCACGCGAATTTTTGCTTCAGATATTGAAAGCTCTCGCGCACGGCGTCCGTTGGGTCATCGGGCTCCAACTCGTATTCGATGTTCGCTACGTACTCGAACTTCAGTTTACTGGCGGCCTTCAGAACGTCGACGATAGGAGTCGCGCCTTTTCCAAAGCGTCTGTGGGAGCGCTCCTCGTCGCGGTCACGATCCTTCAAATGGAGGCTGACGATTCGGCTGTGATGCTCCGTGAAGAACGCGACGGGGTCGAATCCCGCGGCATGGAAATGGCCGATGTCCAGATTGATGCTCAGATATTGAGAAGCGCCGCTCAGCGCATCCTTGAAATCCCGCGGAGTCTCAAACTCCGCGGTTCGGTCGCCCTTGTACCACTTCTCGCCGAACCAGTGGTTATGAAGACCAAGCTTCATCTTGTACTTCCGGCACCACTGATCGAGCCGGGGCGTAATGGGTTTCCTGACCGATGAGGTCATCACCTTAGCGCCGAGCAAGATTGCGCCGTTGAAGCCACGATCCAGGTATTCGTCGTTGGCCGCCGCCGGGAAGTTGACGCAGTAAGCTCCGACGGCTATTCCCGCGTCATCGAACTTTTTCTTCGCTTCTCTAAAACCCGCGTCGGTGGTCTTCATCGGATTGAGATGGCCGTCCCATAGCTCGACATACGATAAGCCTATCGACGTCATGGCGGCGATCATCTTGTCTATTGTGAACTTCCTGAATGTGTAGCTTTGTACGCCGATCCGGACGCCGGCGATGATGGACGGTTTGAGCTTGTCGTCACGAATCAGCGGCTTCAGTCCGGCGACTCCACTGGCGAGGCTGACCCCGAATTCCCGTCTGGTTAAGTTTGCCATCGGCTTATGCTCCCGTCGCACTCATTGGCCCGATTGTGCGTGCATCTTAGACCGGAGCGGCTGTTGATTCAAGCTCGCTGACAGGATCGAGGATTCGGATTGCGGATTGCGGATTGAGGATTGCTGACCGCTGACCGCTGATTGCTGACCGCTGATTGCTGACCGCTGATTGCTGACCGCTGATTGCTGACCGCTGATTGCTGACCGCTGACTGCTGACCGCTGATTGCTGACCGCTGACCGCTGACTGCTGACCGCTGACCGCTGATTGCTGATTGCTGACCGCTGATTGCTGACCCGCTGAC
>JAHFUG010000221.1 GCA_023265195.1 Blastocatellia bacterium
AGAACACGGGACTCATAGACCGCGATGAGATCGGGTTCTCGGCCGCGTTCGTCGACATAAACCACGACGGGAGGCTGGACATTTTTCACGCGGGATTCGCCGACGCCAAGAGCAGCACCGAGCAAGCAGTCTTCGGCGAAAACCTGGATCGCTATCATTCGGGGCATAGCATCATCCTGCTGCAAACGCCCGACGGCAAATTTCAAAGGCGCGAAGACTTCTTTGACATGCCGATGAGCACGATGGGCTCTTCATTCGGCGACATTAATAATGATGGGTGCTACGACTTTTACCTTGGCAAAGGCGACCCGGAAGGCTGGTTTATCCTTCCGAACTTGATGTACATGGGCGCGGCGGAGGGGACGGAATGCGCCGGGCGGCTTGTTAACGTGTCCATGCTGAACGGATTTGGCACGATTCAAAAAGGTCATGGGATCGTGTTCTTCGATTTCGACAACGACGGCCGCCAGGACGTCTATTCCAGTCTAGGAGGTATGTGGCCGGCCGACGCGTGGCCCAATCAATTCTTCGTCAATAAGAGCAAATTGGAAAATAGTTGGGTGAAGATTCGGCTTCGAGGCAGACGAACGAACTATTTTGGAATTGGCGTGACGATCAAGGTGATTGCCGAGAATCAGGCGCGCCAGGAAATCATCAGATATTACCTGATGGATCAAAAGACCGGATTCGGAAGCGGGCCTTATCTGGCGCACGTAGGTTTGATGAACGCAATTCGCATTAAAGGAGTGGAAGTGTATTGGCCCGCGTCCGGCCGCCGATGGACCTACAAGGCCGAGCTCGGCAAGCTGAACGTTTTGGACGAACAAGATTGTTTGTAGCCAAACCGCAAGCAGCAACGAGGTAGACCGAAGAAATCAACAAGCGGGTGATATGGTCTCAACTCCGTAGGAGTGACCTGTCTGTAGCAACGAGATAAACCGAAGAATCAACAAGCGGGTGATATGGTCTCAACTCCGTAGGAGTGACCTGTCTGTAGCAACGAGGTAAACCCAAGAAATCAAGAATCGGCTACAGACAGGTCACTCCTACGGAGTTGAGACAACATCACCCGCTTGTTGATTCTTCGGTTTACCTCGTTGCTAAAGACAGGGATGTTCTATCTGTTGTTTTCATCTCTGTGACTTCTGCGCCTTTTTGTGGCCAAGAAACTTCCGCCGTGCGCCACTAATCAAAACCTTTCGAGCTTCCCGCAAAATCTCCGCATTGGCCTGTCTATAAATGCGGAGAGTAACGTGTAGCAAGAGCCCCGCGGTCACGGCAGGGCCATAGGCCGCGGGGAGGTTTTTGAGTTTCGCCGATCCTCGCGAGTTGTCTCCGCGGCGCAGTGCGGAATGTGGATCGGCGAAGAATTCCAAGGAAGCCCGTTAGGTTTCTTCGGACGAGACGAGCCGCATTGAGGGTTTCCTGAAAGCATCAGTTTCAGTTTAGGACCGCGCAAGTTCATCGCAACGATCCGGGCGTACCGCCTCAGGAGCAGCGTCTATGATAAACAGAAGGGATGTTCTCAGGCTCAGCCTGGCGGCTATGAGCTCCAAGCTATTCGGCCGCGGCCGGGCTATGGCTCAGAGCCAGGAATTGTTGAAGTATCTTTGTCCGCCGGACGGGGTCACGCCTGACCTTGTGACTCGACCCAGTCCTCCCTGCAGGCCATTCGTGGCCCCGTTCAACCTCATGCCAGTCAAGCAACCGGTGGCCAGGCTGGATCCGGCGCCCGACCCGCGGGCGCATCAGCGGTACGAAGAGTTTCTTCCAAAGAAGCTATATGAGATTCGCGAGACCGAGTTCCGGTGGGTTTACCATCCGGATGCGCCCTACAACGCCGGGAGCTGGTCGTGGGGCTTCGACGGTATGACTCCAGGCCCAACGTATCACGCGCGGTACGGCGAACCGATCCTCGTGCGACGGATGAACACGCTTCCGAAGGTGGGCGAAAGCAAAGTGACTTTCGCTCTTCCAAAGACTTCGATCCATCTTCACAACGGCCACACGGCGTCGGAGAGCGATGGATATCCGATGGACTTCATAGCTTCGGGTGAGTATTGGGACCACCACTATTGCAACTTCCCCTCGGGTATGGACGACCGGGAAAAGCTGACGACTCTGTGGTATCACGACCATATGATGGATTTTACGGCGTCCAATGTTTACGCGGGGCTCAACGGATTCTACCTGTTGTTTGATGAGAACGATCCCGGCTATGAGGACGTTTCTTCGGACGAATACAAAAGGATCGCCGCGGCGCACGGGTATGATCCGGCCAAGGCCTGGGGACTTCCCAGCGGCAAGTACGATATCCCGATGGTGCTCCACGACGTTCTGTTCGACAGTTACGGGCAGGCGTCGTTCAATCCCTTCAACACGGATGGCATACTGGGCGATAGGTTCACGGTCAACCGGATCATTCAACCTCGTCTGCAGGTCGAGCGGCGAAAATACAGATTCCGCATTTTGAACGGCGGGCCTTCGCGATTCTACCAGTTGTTCTTGAGCACCGGGCAGCCGTTTGTGGTAATCACCGGCGACGGCAACGTGCTGCCCGCCCCGGCCGTGGCGGAGAGCTTGTACCTCAGCGTCGCGCAACGGTCGGACGTCATTATCGACTTTTCGCGATACCGGCCCGGCGACCAGATCATTCTTCAGAATCGGTTGGAGCAGACGAATGGAAGAGGTCCGTCGGGCCGCATGCTCGAGCCGGGCGACGGCATAATGCGATTCGACGTCGTCGAATCGACGGCGCCGGATAAGAGCCGAATCCCAAGTCAGCTTCGGCCGCTCCCTCCAATGCCGGAGGATCTCAGCAAATTCAAGCATCGGATATGGGAGTTCGACTATTTGGCGGGGCTGTGGACCATCAACGGCCAGATCTTCGATCACAATCGGATCGATGCGAAGATTGAGCAGGGTTCCGGAGAGGTCTGGATTCTTCGAAATCAAGGAAAGAACTGGTCCCATCCAATCCATTCTCACTTCACCGAGTTTCTACTCCATCAGGTCAACGGCCGCGTGATCACTCCGGCCACCGTTCAGTCAACCGAGTTTCGCCGCCACTATGAATTCGACGACGCGGCGGCCACGACCAAGGTTTTCATGGGTGGACAACGGCGGGACGTCGCAACGCTGCTGCCCAATGACGAGCTTGTCGTGTTCATGCGCTGGAACGACTTTCTGGGCAGATACATCATGCACTGCCACAACGTGGTGCATGAGGATCACGCGATGATGATCAGATGGGACATCGTGCCGCCGGAGAAACCTGGCGGCGGGACCAAGCCGGCCCCAGGCCTGCCTTCGGCTTCCCCAAAAGGAAAGAACCCGGCTTAAGGCGAGCGTCGACTGCAAGGCGCCCAGGGCCTCTCGGGTTCGTAGGCGCGAAGCAGTGAATCCGCTCTTATGCGGCCGAAAGGGAGAATATAGGTTATGCACAGCAGAAGGAACCTTCTCACAAGATTCACTGAACGGACGGCGGCGGCGATCCGCGGAGTCAGTCAAGATGAATCAAACCAGGCGCCGCCGGTGGACGGACGGAACGCCGCTCCCTGCGACTGTTCTCACCCGCGCAACGGGCCGTACGCCCATCATTTCCTCAACGTCGTCGTGCAAACTCATCAAGGCGAGAGAGCGTTGTTTTACGACGATCTGCTCAAGGGAAAGATGGTGATGATCAACTGCATGTCGGTCAAGGATGAAGCGGTCTTCCAAACAACGAGTAAACTGGTCAAGGTTCAACGGCTGCTTCGCGAGGGGCCGGGCCGCGACGTTCTCATCTATTCCATCACCGTCGATCCCGAACACGACACGCCGCGAGTGTTGAAGGCTTTCGCTGACAAGCACGGCGCCGGCCCAGGCTGGAAGTTCCTGACCGGCGAGCCGGCGGCGATGCAACACCTGCGAAACAGACTCTTCACCAGCGCGGACGGCCACGATCACGGCGAGGGATCCGCTCAGGACTGTTCGCTGGCGATGATACGGTACGGCAATGAAGCGGTTGGGCTTTGGGGCGCTGTTCCCGCCAGGACGGACCCGGAGTTGATAGCCATGCGGCTGTCATGGATTCGGTCCGATCAATCGGCCGCGGGAACGCTCAGGCGCGGAGGGCCTCCGCCCTTGTCGTCATAGCATGCGATGCGCGCCGCCGGGTTTCAGAATTTCCGGTCGGCGCACTTCACAAGTCGATTATGCCGATCACAACGAGAATTCTGTTTGGAGCAGGCCGCGGAGTCCCGATATTCCGAACTCCCCATTCCGCACTTTGGATATCAAGGGCGCAGCCCTTGCTTAGATTGGCCGGCATTGCGGTTCACGCCGGAAAGCTTCAGGAGGTTTGCAAATGAGCGCTCTACGCCGTCTCGCGAAGTCAACGTTGCTCGTTTTAGTTGCGGCCGCATTCTGTCTTGCGCAAGTTCCTGCACCGGAGAAATGCTCTTGTCCTCCTCCTCCCTCGGGCGCTCCGGCTACTCCGTCAAGCATGCCGCCGCCGGGACCGTTCGGGCATCCGCACCCGCAAATGCGGCCCGAGCCCTCGACCGCGACCACGATCGGAGATACGACTCGGGTGAGCACGGGCGCGAGCCTCTTCCAGGAGAGCGACCCATTCCGGTATCCGCCAGGGACGAATTTCCTTCCCACGGTGTACAGCAATATGTTCGACGGCTTCGGCAAAGAGATGCCGAACACGCTGCCGTCAACGCCGGCCATCCCTTATAACCTGCACGACGGCGAACCGGTGATCAGCAAGATTGAACCCAGATCACCTACCGACGATCTGCTCGACGTCTTGGAGATGAGAATCCCCAAAGCCGTCAAGCCTGCTCCCGTGCAACCACGAAAGCGAACCGGGCCCCCGGCTCAGAGCCCTTCCCCGGCCAATGAAGAGATCGTGAATCGGATTCAACGCGGGCTCGATATTCTGGAAGGCAATCCGGTGCCGGATCGTCTTTACAGCGGACTTCCCTTGCTGCACTACAAGGGGCCTGAGAAATGCAAAAAGGTGACGCCGATCCGAGACGCGACAGGCAAAGTAGTCGGCGGCAACGTGAATATTCATCAGGTGTGGTACGACATCCATATCGAATCGGACACCGCGTTCCTTGATACGACCGAGGTCAAGGAGGTCCCCTGGACGATCACTTACACCGTCGATGTTTTGAATCGAGGCCACGATGATTTCTCTCCATTCGTGATGTACTTCGACGATCCAGCTCTCAGCCCTCCCGGAATGCCTCCGATGCCGCATGTCGGGATGGATCAGAGTTATTTCAATATGGAAAGCGGCACGCGCACGGTCTTCAAGATCAAGATGGCTCCGGGCAAGTACTACAATCTTACCTATACGTGGGGTTGGAGAGATCATCCGCCGCGCGTGCAGGTGACCGAGAATGCATGCAAACGGATGAAGGACGCCGCCGGCAACAATAAGACTTTGGTTCAATGGGAGATAGACGTCTTTGGCGAGAATCCGTCGGCTAACGAACAAACCAAGTTGGCCGCGATCGCGAAGATCGGCGACCTGGCGCCGGAGAAAAGGATGTGGGCCGCTTTGCGCGTCGCGCGGGACGCCGCCCGGGCGCGCGATTATGAGACGGTGCGGACAAAACTGAGTGAAGCGCTTGTGGCGTTTCAGGAGTGGCGGAACCGCAGCCAGTTGCCGCGCGGCGTGCCGGTGGACCGCAACGCGGACGTGACGTTGTTCTACGTCAACAACACGATCTACGCCGAGATCATCGGAGGCGGCTGGGTCGATTTTCCCAAATGGAATTTGCGCGGGACGACTCTGAAGATAACCGTTTTGAATGGTGACTACTTCGAGCACGGTTATCAAAACGTGGATTTCGGCGGCGCGAGAGGATGGGAGAACCAGTTTCAATCGTCGGCGAAGCTAGGCGGCTCGGGCTGCTGGTTTACTTTTGGCAGAGCGCATTGGTGGATGAACATACCAGGCATGATCGTCGTTCCGCCGGCGACTCCATACGACAGTCCGGGCATGCAGAAGGTTGAAATTACTTATAACTACGAGCCGTCTCGAAGACTCAGGTTCTATCAATTCGATCCGGTTCACCATGACGTCGCGGTATTTTCCGTGCACTAAGAACGATTGTGATTCGTTGAAGCGTCGCGAATAGGGAGAGCGCCATTATGAGTAGCCCAACCCAGAACTTTCAAATCCTTGTTTACGATTCAACCTTGAACTACAGCAGATGGTCTACGCTTTCCTTGACCGTCGCTGCCGATAACACCGTTACGGGCGCCTTTGAGTATAGCGGCGCCGTCACGCTTCTCACGGGTAAGAAGGTTCCTGACGGCCCTCAAGACAATTATGTGTTGGATGGAGGAGATGTAAGCATTCGCCTTTCATCATATCCTACATTTGGCTCTCAGTTGCCGTTGGCGGGCGTCGCCAGCATCGACCAGGCCATGCCTTTCTACATAATCGGCAAACTGGCTTAGGCTTCCCGTTAAATCACGCGGCGCCGAATCCCACCAAAGCAGTGGGTGGATAGTTCAAACTCAACCCACGCAAAGGCGGGTTTCTTCCCCCTCCTGAAGCCCACCACGGCAGAGGCTGTGTGAAAATCCGAAATACCCCACACGGCAGTTGGGGGTATTCTGGAGAGCTAGCGGCTCAGCGTGTGCAGGTGGGATTTGAACAAGTCCCCCACCAACCGCGTTGGGGGTATTTCCGCCACTGTAGATCGGGGCTCTCCTCGCCAGCCAGCTAGTATCTCATCAGCACGCAAGCACCCACACAAGTTTAAGACACTCCCGCGTCTTCTTCTCTGCGGCAGTCTCAGCGCTCTCCGCGCCTCCGCGGTGAAGAGGCTTCGACAGCATTACGTTGGGTGGCGGCAACAAACTCGGGACCTTGTCAGTCTTGATTTTCGGCTCATCAGTATTAGGAAAGAACATATTGTTGTCCAGAGCGGCTTGGGTTTCCTCACGCCACCCTTGCAAAAAAAATGAACACGGAGCACCGCAGTGCATCCGTGTTCATCTTCGGCTGGTAGATCAGACTCGTTACTCTTTCTTAGCTTGCTGACCTTTCGGCCCGATTTCCTTCAATAGCTCTTGAACAGCGGTCTCGATCTGACGGTCACGGCCCGCAAGGTTGTCTTCAGGCGTGTTCTCGACAAGGATGTCGGGCCGCACGCCGTAGTTTTCCATGTTCGTGTGCTTCTGATCAGCCAGGAAAACACCGGTGCCCGGCGTCCGGACGGTAGAGCCGTCGATTAATGAATAGCTCCCCGTTCCGATCACCGCGCCCATGGTTGGAGTCCCGATCGTCTTGCCAAGCCCAAGCGCCCGGAATCCAGCGGGAAACATCTCGGCGTTAGAGGCCGAGCGCCAGTTTTGCAGCACGACTTTCGGGCCGAAGTACCCCGCGAACGGCCTGCTGGTCGGCTCGCTTCCGCGAGGCTGCCAAATCTGGTACTGGCGTTGCACCAGAATCGCCAGAAGCTCCTGCTCGATGTTGCCGCCCCCGTTCCAGCGCTGATCGATAACAAGCGCCTCCTTGTTTCTGTTCTCGCGCAGTTCTTTTTCGAACCTGCGGAGCGACGGCTGGTTCATCGCCTGAATATGCAGGTAGCCGACGCGTCCACCGGACGCCTTGTCAACCATCTCGCGCCGCTGCGCGACCCATCGCTCGTACCGGAGTTGGCCGTACGCCTGAGTCGATATAGGTTCGATGCGCGACTTAACCGCTCCTTCCTCGGTGGGCTTGCTGTTGAAGGCCACTTCGATCTTGCGGTTGAGCCGGTGATTCAGAAGCTGCCAGTAGTTGTCGCCGGCCTTGACCTGCTTGCCGCCGATCGAGATGAGATAATCGCCTGCGGCGGCCTTGACCCAGTCCTTGTCGGCCGGCCCGTTCTCATAGACGTGGGTGACGCGATATCGGCCCGCCTGGCCGTCGGCTTCAAGCTCGACGCCGAGGTGGACGGTAACGGCTCGGCTCTCATCGCCCCGGCCCTGTCCTCTTCCGCCGCCAACAGCCGCCCCCGTGTGAGACGCATTCAGCTCGCCGATCATCTCGTTGATGATGTTGATCAGCTCATGACGCTCGCCGACGTGCTCGACCAGCGGCTGATACTTCGCGCGCGCGCCGTCCCAGTCCTTGCCGTGCATCTTCGCATCGTAGAATCGGAACTTCATCGTGCGCCAGGCGTCGTCGAACATCTCCGCCCACTCCGCCGGCATATCGACTCTCACTTTGGCGACGAAATTGATCCTGCGGCGTCCACCTTCGCCTCCCGCGGCGGCTCCGCCGCCTGCAGCCCTGCCGCCCCCTCCGGCCGCGCCAGCCGCGCCGCCGCCGGGCATCGCCAGCGAGTAGATGCTGCTACCTTCTCTGAAAAAGAGCGTGCGGCCATCGCGCGAGAAGTTGAAACGGGAAACGCCGCCGCCAAAGCCGCCTCCTCCACCCGGAGGGCCGCCTTCTTCGCCCGCTTCAGGCGCCGCCCCCGCCACGAGGCGAGTCAACCGCCGGCCGTCTTCCTGTATCGAGTAAACCACCGGCACGTTGCGCAGACCGGCCGGTTCCGTGGTGGCAAAGACAATGGTCCGGCTGTCGGGCGCAATCGCGTAGTTGAAAACGGCGAATGGCATTCTGGTGACTTGGCGCGTCCGCCGCTTCAAACCGGCCCAGTCGATTTTGACCTCTCGCGGCGATTGATTGCGTTGAGGCGTGCGTGCGGGCCCGGCGGCCTGCTCCGTCTGGTCCTGCTGAGGCCGGTCTTCCGGATCCGCGGGATCCCTTTCTTCCCGGTCGAGCGTAACGGCGAAGAGCTGTGTTGTAAGCTGATCGCCTCCTCCTGCTCTTCCGCCGCCTCCTCCGCCGCCGGTTTCATTGCGCGTGAAGTAGAGTTTTCGGCCGTCGGGCGTGAACCGCGGATTATTGTCTGAAGAAGAATCAAACGTCACTCTCTTCTCCTCGCCTCCGGCCGCCGGTAGAAGGTACACGTCCGTGTTGCGAGTGCTGTCTGCTTTGGAATACGCGATCCACTTGCTGTCCGGAGACCAGACGGGGATACCGATGTTGCCGTAGTTGGAAGAAGTCAACTCGACGGTCTGCTTGCTATCCAGCGTGTACTTGCGCAGCTTGCTGTCCGACGAGTTGAACGCGATCTCTTTGGAATCGGGAGACCATGAATAATTGAACTTCAGCGTGTCCAAATTGGTGATCTTCTGGGGCTCGCCGAAGCCGTCCGCCGAGATTATGTAGATCTCCTCGCGCCCGCTGCGGTCGCTGTTGAAGGCGATCCATTTTCCGTCCGGCGAATATTGCGGCTCCTTATCACGCGACGCGGAATCGGTGATCTGCCGCAGATCGCCTTCGTCAACCGGGGCCGTGAAAATCTCGCCGTGAATAGAAAAGACTATGCGCCGTCCGGCCGGAGCTAGATCGTAATCATCGGCTTGTGAGTTGAAGTCTCGGTACTCAGCCAGATTCTCCTGAGTCTCGCCAGCGACATCCAGCTTGATCTCCGAGACCTTCCGGCTCGAGACGTCCATCTTCCACAGGCCGAAGTCGTGCTCGAATACAATTGTCTTTCCATCGGAACTGATCGCCGGCCATCGCACGTCTCCGGCCTTGAAGGAAGTGACGCGCTCCGCTTTACCGCCGGCCTCGGGTACGCGCCAGATGTTGGTAAGTCCGGCGCCGTCGCGGTCGCTCACGAAGTAGATGTGGCCGTCGGTGCTCCACATCGGCCACGAGTCCTCGCCATCGAAGTCTGTGACGTCGGTGAACTTCTTTGACGCGATGTCCATCACGGTGACGTCCGTCTGGTACGCGCCGCGATAGTATTTGCGCCAGTACACCTGGCCTTTTCGATTAACGGCTATCTTCTTGCCGTCCGGCGAGTAGGAAGCCCATACGCCCATGTCGGGCCCGGCGTTGCGCTCCATTCCGCCGTCGATGCTGACGACGTAGAGCTTACCCGCGAAATCTTCACCGCGATTGCTCGCGAACAGAACCGCCTTGGAATCGGGCGTCCAGCCAAGAACCGTGTCTTCGGCCGAGTGGAACGTCAATTGTTTTGAGGCGCCGCCTTCGGCTGGAATGATGAACACGTCGAGGTTGCCGTTGCGGTCGCTCGAAAAGGCTATCCACTTGCCGTCGGGGGAAAATCGCGGATAGATGTCGCGCGCCTTGTGCACGGTCAGCCGCTTGACGTTCTGGCCGTTCTCGTCGGCGGTCCAGATATCGCCGAGATAGGTGAATGCGACGTGGCCATTGTGATAATGAGGATAGCGCACCAGCTTCGCCTCGCGCCCAAACGCGGCCGCGGGCATACAAGCCAGAAAAGCAAAAACGAGGGTTGGAATCCTTTTCATGTTGTCTCCTCCGGGTCTTTGTGGCGCGAATCGGAGGTTCGCGCCGTCTCAATGAGCTGCGCCTTGACCGGCCGCTCGAATTCTCTTTGGCTTTCGATTGGAATAAGTGATAGCTGGCGAAGACGGTGGGGGCCTGGATCGGGTTACAAGAACGGTGAGTTAGGTCTCGCCTCCATACCATCGGGAGGGCTCCCGTGTCCCTCCGCCACTCGGTAGCAAGGGTCGCAACTCGCAACCACAACGTGGTTGCTACTGGTGTTTGGCCGTTTGGGTTCCAGTCTTGTGAGGCCCCCAGATGAAGGAGATCGCCAAACATCAAAAAATCACACGTCGGGAGGAAGGGTTTTATCCCCGCTCCTCTCCTTGACGCCAGTATGAGTCAATCGTAAACGGAGGAGCGGGAATAAATCCCTCTTTCCGACCTGTGATTTCCCTAGGATTGAGCATGGAAATTGGACGTTGGTCTCTCTGAAAAATGGCCAAACTCCAGCCGCAAACACAACGTGGTTGCGCTTGCCCTCCTCCAGAGGGCAACGCGCCTACGGAGGCGTGATCGCAATGAGGCGGTCTCGTTGCTACAGACAGGTCACTCCTACGGAGTTGAGAAATGAGAATGGCCAAACTCCAGCCGCAACTCGGGACACCGGAACTTTTACGGGAGAGTGAGCGGCGAAAAAGTAAGGAGCGTTCCGCTTGAAACTTTCATCTTGACACTGGGAAAGGGCTGGGGTAGTATGCGGCCACTTTTCGCATTTTGGGTGCTTTCGACATTTTTTGTAGGCGTTTTTGAAAGTTGTGCAGCAAGCAGTGGAAGTCCAAGTGAAAGCCGCAAGGCAAGGCTTGTCCGGCAGCGAGCCTTGCCTTGCGGTTTTCTTTTCGAGTTCCATGTAGCCGCTGCCGTATCAGCGGCGCTCAGGGAGTACCGGGCCTTAGCGGGGCCGCGCTCATTTGGAAGAATCACTCTTCCGGAAATTAGGCGCGGCCGCTGCCTTCCAAAATACGATTAGAGCCAGACTCGAGGAGGAACTCTGCAAATGTCGACATCAAATGGCAAGGTCAAATGGTTCAGCAATGCAAAGGGCTATGGGTTCATCGAACAGCCGGGCGGAGCCGACGTGTTCGTCCACTACTCGGCGATCCAGGACGACGGATACAGATCGCTTAAGCAGGGCGAAGTAGTTGAGTTCGAAATAGTCCAGGGGCCGAAGGGACCTCAGGCAGAGGCCGTGCGGAAGACTTAACCTCAGGCGCTAAAATTATTCGCTTCCGCCGCCCTGCTCGCTTCGAGCGGGGCGTTTTGTTTTTATGACCGGATGAAGTACGAGGGAAGTATCATGGATGAACGATGAATAATGAATGAAGGAATGGTGAGTGAGGAGTCATTTGTCATTTGTCATTTGTCATTTGTCACTTGTCATTTGTCACTTGTCACTTGTCATTTGTCATTTGTCATTTGTCATTTGTCATTTGTCATTTGTCACCCTTCATTTGTTATTTGTTGGTACTTGATACAAATGTATCAGTACCTATTTGTTACATCGGTATTGGCCTTATTGCTAGGTTTGCAATTCGGCGCAATTTGTCCCTTGTCATCTTGTCCTTCGCTGGCACAAAGTACGTAGAGCGTGTGGCCAGTTGCCAGAGACAAATGACAAATGACAAATGACAAATGACAAATGACAAATAAACCCACCAG
>JAHFUG010000590.1 GCA_023265195.1 Blastocatellia bacterium
TGTGGTGATCGTCCGAGCGAAATCATTGTATGAAAAAGTCGTCTGGCTGTGCGTGGCCGCTGAAAATCCAACGCCGTTGTCATGGATAATTTGAGTCGGCCGATCGAGCCCATCGTTGTAGAAACCGGTCATCACCACGCCGTTCGGATCTTTCGCATCGACCGGCTTACCCGCATAGTAGTTGTACTGGGTATACGCCGTATGTGACAGCGCATTGGTTACGCTGGTGGCGAACGCGTAGGTCTTCACGAAACCGCCCGAATTCAATTCAGGCGGACTGAATCTATCGTCGGTCGAGCCGTCCGGATTGCCGAAGTTGTCAACGTAATCAAGGCTGGTCGCGCGTCCCAACGGGTCGATCGCCTTGGTGACGTTGCCGGCTATGTCGTATTGCTGGTAGCTGGTGATCGACCCGCTTGGAGAGTTCAACCATCGCGTCACCGCCGTCACGTTTCCCCGCGTCGTGTAGTTCGCGTCGAAGAACGAGTAGTACGAGCTGATGTCAAACCTCGGCGTCAGCGGCGCGTGGTTCGAGTCGAATCCATAGTTGTCGTATTCGTAGTCGGTTCTGGCCGTCTGATTGAGCGTGTTCGCGCAGTTCGTGTTTACTATCTGGGCCAGCGGCAGATCGCGAATGTGGATGTTTCTCTTCGGCTGTACGAGATCGAACGTGGAATTCGCGTAATCGACCCCGCTGGCCGGATGCACCTTCAGATAGTCGGTGTGAGTGTGCCTCAACAGCGGCCCAAACGACCCTGAGCCATAGTCGTACTCGCAGGCATCGGTCACATTGTTGTAAACGTCATAGCCGAAGCTTTGTCTGGCGGCCTGACCCGTGTCGCTCAGCGTCGTCAGCGTCTCCTTGATTCGCGGGTTCTGGGGCGCATTGGCCGGCCCGGGCTGCTGGCTGGCCAGCGTTCCTTGCTCCCACGTCTGATCCATCTGCCTCAACAGAGTCGCCCCGCCAGCGTCATACATTCTCGTTTTGTATTCCTTGCCGTCGCTCCAAAATGAATAGTCGTTCGGAGCCCGGAAAATAGTCGGCGACGCAATTCCGAAGAAGTAATGCCTGTCGCCGGCGAGCACGTTGTTCGACGAATCGCGGGTCTCCACCAGCACGAACGCATCGTTGGGAACCACTCCTTCCGGCCTGCTGTAGCTAGTCCTGCTCTCGAATCCCCCTCCCGTTCCGCCGTTGGGATACACTCGCCTCTCCACCACCCGCCGATAGATCTCGTAGTTTGGAGACACCAGCAGCCCGCTGTTATTGACCGGCCCTACGCCACCGTCATAGTCGTATTCGATCGCGCCTCCGGTCGGCAGCACTACCCGCGCCAGTTCTCCGAATGCGTTATACCGGAACTGGTATTGCCTCCCGTCCGGCAACTGCACCGCCGACACGACCGTTGGATCGAACGGCGTGTTGCTCCCGTCCAACGCGCTGCCGAACAGTTGTAGCGTGCTCTGAACACTCCCCGACCTCAGTGCGCTTCCAAGGTTCCCGTAGTAGACCTTGATAGACCGATCCGCGCCCTGCGCCGCCTGGTCGAAGCCTTTGTACCGAATCTCGTCATACATTCTTGGAGGACTCGCGTAGAAGTCCGCATAGGTGATCGTCACCTCCCGATTCAACGAATCGGTTATCAGGTTGGGCAACACCCATCCGCTGAAGTTGATCTGGTTCCCGTTTCGATCCGCTATCCAGCTTACGATTCCGTTGTCGATCCGATATCGCGTCCCGTCTCGCATGAACAGCAATCCTGACGGGTAGAACAGCGCTCCCGAGGCGTCCGCCGGTATCAGGTCGCCGGGATAGACCGTTGGATCGGCGTATTGATCCCTGATCTCAACGTCGGAGATAAACGTGGCCGCTGCGCCGCCATCGGTGATCCAGACTTTGCCTCGCGAGAATGTGGTCGTACCGCACTGCTCTCCCAGGGCCAGGAAGTGAGGCGTGCCTCCAGTCAATTCATCGCGGAACTCGTACTCTGTTCCGTCCGGAGCCGTGAATGTGAGACGGGTCAGCGTTTGATCGAAGAATCTCTGCGTGGTCGAAAAACCAGCACAGGTTCGACTGCCGTCCCCCGAATGCCGTCCTTGCAACACTCCCGGCCCATAGCCCGGCTCCAATCCCGCCCACCAGTATCCCACTGGAATATGATTGATGACGCCGGGAGCGGGCTCTCCTCCGGTAGGTGGCGGTAGAAACGCCGCCGTCTCCACTCGCCACTTTTGCTCGATCTTGAGAGTCATCGTGTAGCCCGCCGAGCCTCGCCCGCCTATGTGCAGCAGCGGCAACCGAAAGTTCAAGTTGCCGTTGAACAAATTCACATTGTCGAATCCGCTCAATGCGAACGACCCGGCCGGCGCCCCAGGCGTGAGCGCTAGCGGCGTCGCCCCTATAGTCGGGCTGCTGTAGCTGTTTGGCTGCTGCCCTTGCGCGTAAACATAATTGATCGCGGCGACGACAACCGCGATCCCGATCGCTCGGCGGACGGCTCTTGCACGAATCATTATCTCTCTCTCCCTCGCAACACTCTGACAAAGTGGGCTCGATTTCTCATACCGACCTAATCACCTAAGAGAGCGTCAAGAAATAAGCCTCCCTTTATTGAGGATAGTTCACCGCCGACGCGCGGACACCGCTGAGAGGGACGCAAAGGGGGCGGACTCTCCAGTCTCCGCGGTCAAGCCCTCGGTTTCATCAGCGTTACTTTCATCGGCGTTACTCATGTCTTGTTGACGTATTCCCCAAAAACCGAGGTAGTTCCTTATCTCCTTATCTCCACGAGCCGCGGCTGGAACGAGCCGGGAGTCGTGATCCGTTCTACTTTGGCGTAATGGTGATGTGACACGCCCATCCCGGATGAGTCGTCTCGGTCAATATGTAGTCGCCAGGCGTCAGGTCTTCGATGATCCTCCAATCTGCTCTCTGCTTGGAGACCACCGCCTCGCGAAGTTTGGGGCCGAGCACTCGTTCGAGCTTGAGCTTCACTTCATCCAACCCGCTTCGATTGGCGATCAAAAACAAGACCCGGCCCTGTGGACGGCTAATCGAACCGGGCTCGATTCCCGTCCGCCGGATCGTAATGACTTCGGTTTGAATCCCGCCGCTCACCTGCTGAGGACCGGCCTTCCCACCGCTCACACTTGGCATCGCCGTTCTTGCTGGCGCATCAGCCGGAGCGGTTGCAGCCGCTGAAACCGTTGTGGCCGACGCGCTTTCTCTCATTGGCGCACCGCGCGATGAATCACTCCAGCGCCCGCCGCCTCTGACGGCAAAGGCCGTCATCACAAAACACAACAACGACCCAACAAGCAGCCCAACCACGAAACGCGGGCCTCTTCCGTTCGAAGCCGGGCGGCCTGCTCCTGAAGACTTGCTTGCGAGAACCCTCGAAATAAGCAGACGCGCACTAACAGTCCTCACTCTGTTCTCAAATCTCATGCATCTACCTCCGTTTCTCTAATTCATCACTTGTCATTTCGCACTTCACACTCCGCACTCTGAACTCCGAACTCCGAACTCCGCACTTCCCATTCCGAACTCCGCACTCCGCACTTTCTCATTGCCCGTCCCAGTCTCCGGCGATTGGAACGAGTCCGGCCGTCCCGAAGATGAAGCTGATGTCTCCTATTCCGCTCGTGTTCGTGTTCCTCAAAAAGAATCCCGACGTCGCCGGATTGTAGAGCCCCATCGTATCCACTCCGTCGTGATCCCAGTCGCCCACAATTGGACGCCATCCCAACCCGCCGGGCCCGT
>JAHFUG010000222.1 GCA_023265195.1 Blastocatellia bacterium
TCGCCAAGATTCCCATTTCTATCCGGAGTCTTTAATGAAACAAGTATTCCGCCATAGGTGATTATCCTGGCTTCAACGCCGTTCTTGTTGGTCAAGGTGTAAAGATCGACTTCCTGGTTATCGCTCGTCTTGCCGAAAGACTCTTTTTTCATCCGCTGTTTCGACTCCGCCGTCAATAAGGCGCCAGACGCGCTGGCGAAACCGGTTGCTAGAACCGCAACGAGGAACAACCCGATCTGCCTATTTATCGCCATAACCCAATCGTGCTCCAACGAAAGCAAACGCCCCGACGACATTCTCGCGATTTACGAAGATCGCGCCGCCGATTTCGTGCGTGTTTGTGAAGAAACAAACAACAAGCCTTCGTGTTTACTACTCAAGTGAGCACAAGTCAAGCGAGATTCAGGGACGCCTCCGGCGATCAGGCTACTCGAGCAAGCCAGTCTACCGTGAAGGCGAATCTTCAGGCGATAAGCCGGCTCGCGCCGGGGCAGTGGTACTTCGCACTGATGACGGACGCGTGTTCGCGGGCCGAGTCCATAGGTCCCACAGTGAAACCACAACCATGAAAAGCACCGAGGTTCCGATTGCGGCGGCTCCCGCATACAGCGTCGGCGCCGCCCTCACCGAGATATATCGGACAAGCCACGGCGCCGCGAGAAATGCAGTTATGCCTCCGAAGGCGAGAAGATAATTGCTCAGCTTGAACCACTGAGCGGCGCGGGTCCTCATCAGGAAGTGAGCCAGAACGAATAACACAAGAGGCAATTCGAAGACGTGGGAATGAGTAACGTCCACCAGAGTGCTGAACGTGTTCATTCGCGCAACGAGCGTCTCCCCTTCAAGCGGCAATTCACCTGGTTCGGCTGGCTCTGACGCCGGTAACGTCTCATCAGCGGCAGGCCCCTTGCTTGGCTCCGGGCGACCCCCGGGCTCAGGGCCGTAGCGCTGCGCAACTCCGTTCTTGACGCGGCCGACTTTGTCGTAGACATTCAACTCCGCTACCGCGAAAGCAGCGAGCATCGTCACCAGAAACAGGGTTATGAGGACCTTCGTGTTTGTGTCGCTCTTTGATAGCGGATAGGGAGTCATAAGTGGACGCCTTCAGACCTCGACGTTCAGCGGGGCGGTGTGGACGAGCCTGACCTGCCGCGAATCGTCCGCGGTCATCGTGATTCCCTGAACGTTCCAGTTGTTCTTGTCGCAAATATCCGAGCCTCGCTCGCAACCGGCGAATAACAGGATTTTCGATGCGGCTTCGGCCAATATCGCCGAATCGCATACCGCCGTGGCGCTGGCGAGGCCTTCGAGCGGGCTCCCGTCTCGCGGATCAACCAGGTGAGAAAAGGTCTGGCCTTGGGCTGTAAACCGCCGCTCGTAAGTCCCGGAGGTTGAAACGGCTTGATTGTCGAGGGACAGCGTCGCCGCGGATGTGTATTCAACCAATGGATGCCGAATCCCAAGCTCGAACGGCTCTTCGTCCAGTTCGTTGATCACGCGGATGCTGCTCGTTCCCGCGCTGACGATCGCGCAAGCAATTCCTCCTTTCTTGAGAGTGTCGATGGCGCAATCCACCGCGTAGCCCTTGACCAGCCCTCCCAGGTCCAAAGCAACGCCGTCAGCGCTGAAAGCGACGCTCGATTCGTAGCCATCCAGCCGAACCAGATTGGAGCGGCTCAGTTCGACGGCCTTTTGAAGCTCGAGACCGCCGGGAAGGCGGTCCTCGGCGGCGCAGCGCTCCCACATCTGAATAACCGGGCCCATTGTGATTGAAAAACAGCCGCCTGAGAGATCTCCGTAGGCGATTCCCGCATTCACAACATCGAAGAACTCCTTCGAAACGCGGACCGGGCGAGCCCCGGCCGATCCGTTCACGAAACTCAACTCGCTCGAAGGATCGAATCGGCTAAACATTTTTTCAAGCCTCTCGAATTCGCGCGTGGCGCGGTACACGGCTTCCCGTGCGGACTCATCACCCCATGCCTTTATTTCCACGACGGTCCCCATCACGAATTGCGCATGACGGACCTCGTTCAGCGTTTGTACAACGTCTCGCATATGGCAAGAGCCCTCTTCGCGCCGCGGCAGAACGCCCGCGAGGACAACGTGGCGCCCGTGATCCCTATTATGTCTACGCCGACCGCCAGCCTGTCGCGGCTGGCCTTTCCGCGAAACTGATTGGTAAACCGCGCGTCTTCAACTTCCCAGCCGCGGCTCTCACGAAAGACCATCAGAGCAACTCGCTGCACCTTGAAGTTATTCGTGATTCCGACGATGAACGTAATGCTCTGCTCCTTGCCGATCTCATTGGCGATCATCGCGAAGCCGTCCGTGACGCCGCCGGTCTCTCCACGATAGACGATCTGCGAGCTATTGCGCAGCCGCATCCCGAGATGGTTCTCGACCGATCTGAGCTGATCCACGTTCAGATCCTTCTCGTCCTTCACTATTCTCCGCGAATGTGGAAACACCAGCCGCAGCGCTTGCTCCTCGGAGAGATAGCGGCGCTCCTGAGCGGACACAGGCGCCGGGGACGTCGAAAGAGCGGCGCCGCCCGCGCCGATTATCAATTTGGTTACGAATTCTCTTCTTTTCATATCAAGACCAAATGACCCGCTCGGGCTCGAGTCCAGGCCCAAGGTAACCGAGCGGGTTGGCGGCGTCCTCGCACTCAGAACGCCCAGACCAATCCCAGGCTGAAACCTCTGATGCCCAGGTTGGTGAAATACGGCGGAAAAGGTCTGCCGTCAGGCAGACGCAGAAATAAATCAGGCTTGCGGTCGAAATGATAAGTCATGTTGAAACTGGCCGCCTCGGTCGGTCTCAATGAAACGCCGACGCTGGTTCGGCGCATGTTCAGCGGAAAACCGAAGCCCGGAAACTGACGGTCAAGATTGACCTGATCGAACCGAACTACTGGAGCAATGGACGCATCTTCCTCAAGATGCGAGGTCCACCACTTCGGCCGGAACCGGTATCGCGCCTCGACGTAGAACCCGTCGAGGGATCGCGCGGGTTTGTCGAAAAGAGCCTCGTTTATGTTCTGATCCAAAAACTCAAAGGTGTTCCGGTAATCGCCTTTCGGCAGCGAGAGCAGGAAATGGCGGGCCGCGATTTCCGATTCATCTTCGCCTGGTCTTTGAACCGAGGCTCGCGCATATTCGCCCAGAACTTGGAAGCCTCCTTTGGCGAACTTCCAATCCACGGCCCAAATCGAGAGATTGTACAATCCCTGGTTGTCGTGTTTGCCACGATAGCCTGACACGCCCAGTTCGAGGCCCAGCGCTGGGCTGAACATCAGACGGCCCACGACCGACTTTTGAGGGTTGTTATCGAAGAAACGGTTGTTGCCCTTCGATTCGAACAAGCCGCCTTCCCGCGCCAGTTCGCCCCCTTCGTCGCTGCGAAGGCCGTTTACCAAATAAACTTCGTAGCCTACTTTCGAGCGCTGGCCAATGTTGAATGCGCCTAACACTCCAACGCCGGCGTCTTTGTACGTCGAAGGAATCACGAACGTGGAAACCAGCGGCCGCGGAACGATGTCTTGAAGATTCGAGTCGTGGAACAGATTGAATCGCCCCAGCGGAGGCGCGATCACGCCTCCGCGAAGGCTGAACTTTTGATTGAACCGATACTCGAGATACGCCTGCTCGACTTCGACCTCTTTGCCGGCGAACTCGAATTCGATCTCGCTATTGAAAAGAAGCTTCGGCGTGATTGCGGCGGCCAGTCCGATCACCGCGCGCGGCGTAATAAAGGTGTTGCGCTTGAAGTTGGTCGTGGCGGTTTGACCGGGGTTGGCTTCATCGACGTTCGCGCGAATCTCGAAGCCCTCGTCAAGGCCGCGCGTTACGTATCGGAAATCCGCGTACCCACCGAGCTTGACCCTGTCAGTCTTGAGCAGGCCCTCGGCGCCGGCGAACTGGCCGCCCGCAAGTTTGGGCTGAATCAAAGCGTCGATCGTTGATTGCCTCTTATCCTTGTTCGGATTCTGGGCGCCGGTCTGGCCCGAGCCTGCGGGGCTCCTGGTTGAGCTATTCGGGGTTGCGGCCGGCGAATCCGTTGGCTCGCTAATCACGGTTCGACCGGATGCTGGATTGGCCTCGAGCCTGGACTGCAACTCCCCGACCAACGCCGCGAGTCTCTCAATCTGCTTACTCTGTTCGGCGAGTTGTTGACGAAGGTGATCAAACTCCGCAGCTGAGAATTCGGACCGAGAGATGTCCTCTCGCGGTTCAGCGGACGCGGCCGCAAGCTTGAGATCCTGATATACATTTTCGCCCGGCGAGACGACGAGGTTCCCGATCGAAGCCGAGACGCCGTCCGCCGCCGCGTCAATTCTGTATTTACCCCCGCTGACGTTATCGAATCGATAGTCGCCGGCGGCGCCGGCAATGAGAGTCCGTTGGCGGCCCGTAGTATCGCTGAGCACGACCTTGCTTGCACCGATCGGAGCGCCGCTCGCATTGAGCACGCGCCCCCGAATCAACGCGCCGCTTGTCTGAGCGGCTACGGTTAGTGAAAACGATATAGCAATGAGCGCGTGTAGAACGGCTCTTCTCACTCTACCCATAAGGAGCCTCCCTAAGAACGGCTGGATCAAGAGATCATGGATATAAAACGGAGACTGCCAGCCTCTCGGCTTCGTCGTCTATCGCTTCTCTTTCAGCCGGGCTTAGCGACTCCGTAGAAACGATGAATAAACCCGCTCGGTTTACGGGCGGATCGCAGTCACCGCGCGCGCCCACGCAGCCCGAGGCGCAATTACAGATTCCGCGCTTGAGCAGAAGATATCTGCGGCGCACATGCGTTCATCCTCAATTACCTCCAAAGATCAAAATGGATCGACGATCCGTCGCCACGTCGAATCTCAAAGCGAAACCGCCGCCGGCCCGCCAGTCAAGAAACAATCATTGCAATATTGAAAATGAAAACCGTTTTCAATTCACGAAAAGGCCAGTATAAGAGAAGGCCGAAGACCTGTCAATTTATTTCTTTGTCAATCAAGGCTCGCGCAGTGGGGCGCTTAACGGTTTTGGGGAGGCGGAGCGGAAAGATGCTTGGACAGGTAGAAAGCAAAGTAGGGTAACGAGGCATAGATAATCGGTGCGAGTTTCTTGGGCTCTTCTCATTAACACCATGCTTTAGCTGTGTGAGAACGGCCAACTGGAGCGCCCGCAACCGTTTTAACGGTTTGCTATCGGATCGAGAAACTGTTGAAACAGTTTTGAAGCAGCCATCCAGTGTCGGCCACCTCGATGAATCGAGGTGTTAATGAGAACGCGACGCTCAAGCCCGATACGATTCGGGCAGATAACAACTTGCGATCGCGTGGCGTCGCCTTGAAGGGACGCTTGATCAATTCATAGAAAGCGGAATGCTCGCGGCCTAAAACAACTTGATCCGTTTGTTAACTTTGGGGCGACCAAGGGGTCCTGGGCAACACGACGGACGCGCGCGATTCGAAGCTGCTGCATGGCGCTCGCATCCCGCTTGGCGTGCCTTGTCAATCTGCACTAGTACCCTCAGTCGCGGACGCTAGGTCAACCAAAGCTATCCGGCAGATTCACTCAATATTGACAGACGTATGTTATTAATGAGCGATTGATGACCTTGATTTAGTCTGCGACTGGCGAGGCTTCGAACGCAGCGCGCTCCCGGCGGGCGGACTTACCGAGCAGCACCTTCGCGATCGCCCTGGAAATGGGTAAGCCAGGACGGCGCTCGAGCCAGAAAAACTCGCCAACCGGGTTGACCTCTAGAAATACATGGCGTCCGTCTGGCGTGACTATGAAATCGGCCGCCCCATAATTCAGTCCGAAATAATCCATCACCCTCAAGAGCTTTTCGCTGACATCAACAGGCAACTGGTATGAAGCCCACTCATCAAGCAGCCCGACTCCATCTCTTCGCCAATCGTAAGCCGCCCGCGCGGACGAGCCCGAGTCGATCGAGGCGCTGAAGATCTGAGTCCCAACAATGGTCACGCGCAGCTCGACGGCTTTCGGAACCATCTCTTGAAACGTCATCGGACAAAACCGCAGTCCATCCAGGTCGTTCAAGTCGGACTCGGACACGGGGTTGGTGAACACCACCTTCTCAAGACCTTCTTCATATATCGCAAACGAAGACAGCATCTTTGTAATTACTCGGCCTTCGCAGTCGGCGGCAAAACGCCGGACGGCTTCCGGATCATTGCTGATCAGCGTGCGCGGGATCTCGAGTCCAAGTTCGCGGGCCACCTGAAGCTGTAGCTGCTTGTTTTCGGCATGCCGGATGTTTTGAAGCTGGTCCATGCGAAAGACCTTGAGACTGGCCAGCATCGCCGACACCGTAGAACGAGACTCTCCCAAGCAAGCGTGACGAATTTGAGGGTCAATGGTCTTGGGCAGCAGCCCCGCGATGTTCAGCCGGCGATGCCAGACCGCCGTCACTTCGCGAAGATCCAGTTCGCCGCCGTCCGAAATCAGCTTCAATTGTTCCGAGCCCTTGTAGTAGCGCGCGATTAGCCGGATCTCCGTAGGAAATCGGTCGGTGTCAAAGCGGAACGCTTCGCCACCCTCGGCCTTCACGGCCTCGGACACCATATCAATGCACTCGTTATCGTCTGTCTTCGTAATAATGAGGACGATCATCAACTGCCTCTCGCGAACGGAATCGCGCATCCGCTCCGTGATCCGCCAGATTCTTCTCCAGGCTCGGACAGCCACGCTCGTTACGTGTTGCTCAATAACGCCTCGGCAATGGCCTCGGAGATTGGCAGGCCAAGGTTCTTTTCAAGCATTCCCCACTCACCGCTCGGATTCACTTCCAGAAATACGTGTTCGCCGTCGGGAGTCCTGATCATATCTATCGCGCCATAGACCAGACCAAGCCTCGTCATCAAATCATTCAGACGCGAAGTCACGTCGGCGGGCGCCTCATCCTCCCGCCATCCGCACTCATCGGGATCGGCAAGCCGCCAGTCAACTTGTCCACGGGCCGACTTTGCGGCGTCCACCGACCCGACGAAGCAACGCCCACCAACATACGCGATCCTGAGCTCGCATGATTTCTCGATCTTCTCCTGAAAGACCATTGGACCGTGGCGCAGCATTTCAGCGTCAGCCAGGTCCGCATCGCTCACTTCGCTGGTGTACATAAAGACCGGCGCCGGACCCATGCTGGTCGAAAGCGGCCTCAGGAGTTTTGCAACCATCGCGCCGCCAACCTCATTGTAGAAAGCACGCGCCTGTTCCGGGTCGTTCGTATTGAGAGTTCGAGGTACGCGGAGTCCCGTGTCCGCGGCGAGCCGGAGCTGGCGCATCTTTATCTCCGCCTTGTAATCGGAAACGGGATCGTTAACCCAGCGAACGTGCTGGAAGCCCGCCAGAAAGCCCTGGAGCATAGCGGAGGACTCGGTGGCGCACATCGTTTGAAACCGTGGAT
Organism: Blastocatellia bacterium; assembly: GCA_023265195.1. Lineage (GTDB taxonomy): Bacteria > Acidobacteriota > Blastocatellia > UBA7656 > UBA7656 > QHVH01. Next base: position 7,429 of record JAHFUG010000222.1, read on the forward strand.
CCAGCGATTGATCCATCCTGGGCGCCCAGAGCTTTCGCGCCCAGACGGAGCGGACATCTTCGGCGCTGATCGTCGATCCACGATAAGTTAGAATCTGACCCACGCCACGCGAATCAATCCGAACGGACGCCTGTGCTTCCAGCGGGAAGCAGTCCGTGTCGAAACGGAAGCTACGAACTCCCCGCCACCCGAGTGCGGCTGCAACCCGGTCAACAGTGAAATGGTCGGCGGTATGGGTCAGGATTAAGACGACATCGTTCACGAGGCTGGATCGGTCTCGTCAAAAAAAGTGCGCGCCATAGGCCAGTTCATCCACGGTTACCGGCCTATGGCCGCGGTTTAAAAGAAAGCCACGAATCGGTGTTTTAGACTGTTGGCGGATCGTCATCGCCATCAGAGGGGTACTTGAGAGTCACGATCTCGTCCCCGTCGCTAGGAAACTTCAGCGTTTTCCCGGCCCTGATGTCGGTCTTGACCCTGGGGAACTCCTGCTGCTCTAAATAACGAGCAAAGAAAGGAACCTGCTCTTGGTCAATCATTAGAATCACCTCCAGAATTGTTTTCAGCGGCATTATCCGGTCCCTGCAACAGCCATATATCATTTGGCGGTCACAAGCGACGCCTAACTATTTACCCAACCATCTCGAATCTCACGTCGATCCCATTAGCGCCGTCAGTGAGGGTGTCGCACCCTCAAATGCTGATGACGGGGATCTCAGCAAAACGGAAAGAGCCACGTCACCAGTCCCTCGACGGCCTTCCAATTGGCTTCACCCTACACTTCATCGCCGTCAGACGGGTACTTGAGAGTGTGCTCGCCTTCATCACTGTCGGACGGAAACTTGAGCGTGACCGCTCCGGCCTTGACGCCAGTCTTAACCTGGGGAAACTGCTGGCCTTCGAGATAACGCGCGAAGAACGGAACGTCTTTGTTCTCCAGAACCATTCGGCGCCTCCTTCAATCTTGGATTTAGAGAGTTGACCTCTCACTCTCAGGCCGTAATTCTTTGTCCGGCCCATTGGTGTTGTCAAGTACATTTCGCTACGAGACTACTCCAATCTACATCAGGATCGTTCCGATCAATCAGACCTACCGCGTGTGGCGGGCGTCGATGGCGACACACTCTAGGACAGTACAAATCACACTCGATCTAGGCAGTTGCGCCCTGGCTGGACTAGACTGACTGAGGTGGGAGGTCTTTAACTCGAGGACTAAGGCGGAAATCGCGCGCGCGGGTTGATCTAAGGAAGCCTAGGCCGCCAAGAAGTTCACAAGTGAGTCAAGTTTTTTCGGGCGGGGACTTGGCGGTATGAGGTCGCTCGCTACCTCTAGCATGACTATCATCTCTCTCGAAGACATCAGTATGAGTTATGGTCCGAGACGCCTGTTCGACGGCGTGACGTTTGGCCTGGACGACGGCGACAAAGTTGGTCTGATAGGCGTGAACGGCTCAGGCAAATCTACGCTACTGCGAATCATCGCCGGCCGCGAGCAACCTGACACTGGCCGCGCCATCACAGCCAATGAAAAAGTCGTCGCCTACCTGCCGCAGAACCCTCCGTTCGATCATGACCAGACGGTGCTTGATGTTGTCTTCACCGCAAGCGGCGAAGCTATGCGGTTGTTGAGAGACTACGAATCGGCCTGCCATGACTTATCGATGCGGCCCGGCGATGAACGAATGCTCGGCCGAGTCGCGATGCTGGCCCATCAACTCGAGTTGATAGGCGGATGGGACCTCGAGACAAACGCTCGGACGGTTCTGAGCCAACTGAGTCTCAACGACACCGGAGCGCGCATGGGCGCGCTCTCAGGCGGTGAGCGTAAGCGAGTCGCTCTTGCTCACGCGCTGGTTTCGAGGCCCGATCTTCTGATCCTCGATGAACCCACCAATCACCTGGACGCGGATACGATCGCGTGGTTCGAGACTTATCTCGCGCGCTACGCGGGCGCGATTCTCCTGGTGACTCACGACCGCTACTTTCTCGATCGCGTCACCAATCGCATCCTCGAAATAGATCGAGGCGGCGTACGGAGCTTCGCGGGTAACTACGCGTACTATCTGGAGCGGAAAGAGGAACAGGAAGCTCAGGAGGCGGTCATCGGCGAGAAACAGGAGGCGTTGCTTCGACGAGAACTCGCGTGGCTGAGACGCGGCGCGAAGGCGCGTACAACAAAACAGAGGGCGCGCGTGCAGCGGGCCGAAGAACTCCAAAAGCAACCTGTTCGATCGGCCAACGCGGAGATGGACATCTCCATCGGCTTCAGCCGAATGGGAAAAAAGATCCTCGAACTCGACGGGATATCGAAGTCTTATGACGGCAAGAGCTTGATTGAAGGGTTCAGCTATACTTTGACTCGCAACGATCGCATCGGCGTCATTGGCGCGAGCGGTTCGGGAAAGACTACGTTGCTCGACATCATCGTAGAGCGTGTCGAGCCCGACGCCGGCCGGATTGAAAGAGGCCAGACCATAGTCATCGGCTACTACGATCAAGACAATCGCGAGTTGAACGGCGCGCAGCGAGTCATCGACTACATTCGCGAAGCCGCTGAACGAATCGAGACCGCGGATGGGATGGTCATCACGGCAAGTCAGATGCTTGAGAAGTTTCTCTTTCCGCCGGCGATGCAGTACGACTTGATATCGAGATTGTCGGGTGGCGAGCAACGGCGTCTGTACCTGCTGAGGGTGCTGATGAGCGCCCCGAATCTCTTGATACTGGACGAGCCGACTAACGATCTGGACATTCAAACGCTCGTGCGGCTGGAGGAATATCTCGACTCTTTCGCCGGCTGCTTGATCGTCGTCAGTCACGACCGATACTTCCTCGACCGCACCGTGGAAAGCATCTTTCGATTCGAGGGGGCTGGACGAATTGCGCGGAGTCCGGGCAATTACAGCGCCTTTCTCGAAGCTCGTGAACGCGCCGCCGCCGATGCCATTGAAGCGAGCGCGGCTACGGCCCGGCCCCCGGCGTCCGCGCGGCCATCGAAAGAACCGTCCACCGCGCCGCGCAAGTTATCGTTTAAGGAGCGCCGCGAACTCGAGGAGTTGGAAACAAGAATCGAAACCGCCGAAGCAAGAAAAGGGGAGCTTGAACGCCGGCTTGCCGAATCGTCCAGCGATTTCGCCGAGGTTGAAGCAGCCTACACCGAGCTTCAGTCGCTCAATCGACAATTGGATACGGACGTCGATCGCTGGGCCGCGCTGGCTGAATTGGCATGAGCTTGAGCGCTCGATGGCGCGGCATCCGTGACGCCGGTGCTCGCAAAAGCGGTAGCCACCTTGGAGTGCGGCGACTTGTCGCCGCTTTTATACCTCGCTCGCGCTCTCACCAAGTAGACTACCAAAGCGGCGACAAGTCGCCGCGCTCCAAAACCTCATGCCAAGAAGTGGAGGTTTCTTTGGGCCTTTGAGCCTATCTTCGCGTCCTGTGCGAGAATTTTATCTCCTGTTTTGATCTTGGAGTCGCCCGGGTTCGCGGACGGAGCTTGCCCGAAAAACAAAAAGACTCCCTGCTCTCACGCGGCGTTCGTGGTGTATTATTGAGCTTTCGTTTGTGAAGCATGACTAACGACAGGTACTCACGGCAGATTCTCTTTGAAGGCATTGGCTCCGAAGGCCAGGACCTTCTAGCCAAGTCTTGCGCCGCAATCATCGGTTGTGGCGCTTTGGGAGCCGTTCAAGCCGAGACTCTAGCGCGCGCGGGAGTAGGCCGGCTTCTTCTCATCGACCGCGACTTTGTCGACGACTCCAACCTTCAACGTCAGATAATGTTCGAAGAGAGCGACGCGCGTGAGCGTCTTCCAAAAGCGATAGCCGCCGCCGAGCGGATAAAACGCGTCAATTCCGGCGTAAACGTAGAGCCAATAATCACCGATGTAAATTACGAAAACATTGAAGAATTATTGATCGGCGCGAGCGTGGTTCTTGACGGAACCGATAACTTCGAGACGCGATTTCTGATCAACGATGCGGCGGTTAAGCTGGGCGTACCATGGATCTATGGCGCTGCAGTGGGTTCTTACGGATTGACAATGACGATCGTGCCCGGCGAAACGCCTTGTTTGCGTTGCGTGCTGGAAAACATGCCCGATCCCGGATTCGGCCCGACATGCGACACGGCGGGCGTCATTCTCCCCATTGTCGCGGTCATAGGATCGATTCAATCGGCGGAAGCCATGAAGCTAATAACGAGACGCCGAGAGAAGCTTCACGCCTCGCTCATAAGGTTCAATGTCTGGGATTTCGCGATGAACCGAACCCAGCTTACAGCCTCCGCGAAGAATCCCGACTGTCCCGCCTGCGGCCTCGGGCGCTTCGATTATCTTCAAGGCCAAGGCAGGCAGGTCGCGACTGCATTGTGCGGCCGGAACGCAGTGCAGATCGGAAGGTCGGGTTCCACCAGGCTGGATTTCGAATCGCTTGCCGCACGCCTGAAACCGCTTGGCGAGGTCGCCTTCAACGAATTTCTGCTTCGATTTCGGACCGGCGATTACGACATCACGGTCTTCCGCGACGCGCGGAGCATAATCAGAGGCACGGCGGATCCAGGGATAGCGCGAGGCATTTACGCCCAGTACATCGGAGCCTA
>JAHFUG010000591.1 GCA_023265195.1 Blastocatellia bacterium
ATGGCTCATACGCTTCAGAGGGTCTCGTCTTCGCGATCCAGCAGAACCAAGTTCGGAAGCACCCTGTTACCAAAGATGCGTCTGGCTCGGGCTTCAACATCAGGCCATTTCACACGTTTTGTTTTCATTGGCTCTTGTGCTTGCTCGTTCTCTTCGAGCGCGAGGATCGCATTGAAAACCTTCAGCCGCTCGCGGCGCGGGAGCGCTTTTACCTGCTTTAGCAATTCGCCAGTGCTCATAGGGTGAGCGTAGCCCGGCTGGTTCTCGTTGGCAAGCTACTCGCTCGCCTTCGTTATTCTTTCGGCGCGAGAGGCTTCCCCGAACAGCTCGCGACCCGCCCGCCGCGCTAGCACTCGTACGAACGCAAGAAGTGGGTCGTCGCCCGCGTCTCGATCGGCGCGGTCGCGTTGCAGTGAACCAGTCGCGGAAGACGTCGCGGTCGCTTTCCTCGTTTGCGTCTTCGTTCGGCCATGATACGCCTGCCCATGTTCAACGTCGATTCGCGCGATCCGCGGCGTTCGTTGTGGTGATGAATGGTTGGCGCTGAGTGCGGCTCCGAACGCATCGGGCATGGCATCGAGCGTGAGGACCCGTGTTCCGATGTTGATCTGGCGTTTGGTTGCCGATGAGCGTGCCCACTTGATATTCAGGTCGAGGAGCTATCCCACGATTCTCCGCCGGACAAAAACCTCATAGGCGCGGTCCGATCACCAGACGATCGCCGGGCGCGCTCACCCTGTGATTTCCGTCAGCCTGTTGTCACCGGCGACGATCGGAACTGCCCGCCGGCCCCACACAGCCTAAGTGAACAAGCTGTGATCGACGACTACTTGGCGGCTTCACCTCTCTCAACCGGGAGTCCTTTGGAGATCCAGTCTTGTGAAAAACTGTTGGGGAGATTCAACACCATGACTCTCGTGAATCCAGCCTCGCGCAGAGTCTTAAAGGCCGGTCTGATATTTGGACAATCCTTCCACGGACAGCAGCCGCAGTAGAGCACGATGCTCCGGTTCTTTGGAACCCCTTGCACGGCCTGCTTGAGTTTCTCAATGCCTTCGGGCGTTGATCCTTGCCCGGCATATTTTGACCCTGGAATACGACTGTTCCTGAATAGTAACGCCATGCCGATATGAAGGACGATTGGCTTTTCAGCGGCGGCCGTTTGTTTCAACAATTCTTCCGGGCTTATGAGATTTTCGTTCTTCCAAGGATCTTCGGGCTGGGCGTCCATCGGTTCCTCACGCCACTCGAATGACTCCTCGTTTTGCGCGCCCGCCGGCAGGCGAGCATGGCTTGCCAGCGCGCTCAAGGCGATTGACAGGTTTTGCGCGGGCGCTGTCAAGGCCGTACTCACAACCAAAAGCACAGCCCAGATGATCCCATACTTTTTCGTTTTCTTGAAAAGCGTCATCTCAAAGCTCCTCTGTAGCTAACCCCCCTCGTTATTGCGAAGGTTTCTCTCGGCGAGTGAAGATCAGTCTATGTTATCTAAACTCCTTAGTCCGCCGATACGAAAAGATGATTCGTAAAAATCTCAGATGCCTTCTCAGCCATCAGCCAGTGTTTAAATCTAGATAGCGGCCCGGCCTTGTAAGCTGGAACGAGACGCCGGACCATCCTCCAAGATTCACCTTACGACTAGTCAACTTACAATGATGGCTTTCTCAGCGTCAATAGGCGTGGGTAGTGTCCCAGTCTGTGTTGCCGCGTCGAATTTGCGCAGTGGGGCCGGGAGTGGCTTTTGGCCTCGTCTCCGCTAGGCTAGGAGACAGCTATCTGTAGAAAACCAGCGACACACACCGCTCTCTTAGGGGGCGTAAAAGAAATCAGTTCCCTTTTTTTCCAGTGAATTCACCGCAGAGCCGCAGAGACCGCAGAGAGAGACGCAGAGGGGGCTGACTCTCTGCGGCTCTCTCAGCGATCTTTGCGCCTGGTCGAGCAATTGCACGAAACCGAGGGGAACAAAAAACAAGCGGCATTAGGAAAGTCTGTGGAGATTCCGTGGAAAAACTGTGAGTAACCATGTGAATTAGGGCCTGACAAACAACCTCAGATATCTCTGCTCAACGGTTCCGTTGCGGCTGTGATCACGCCGGCCGCTGAAACACCGGAGCTTGTAAATCCGGCTTTGGCGCTTTAACCTGATTTCCGCAACGCATGAACTCCGATGAACCAATCTATCGGGACAATTCAGGTGGTAAGCGGGATTGTCGGCTTGCTGCTCATAGCAGTAGTCGTCCGCGGAGTGTCAAAGCGGTTCAAGCTTCCATTCAGCGTTATCCTGGTGCTGGCGGGCATCGGACTATCGCTACTCGCCACGTCCTATCCGCAGTTGCTTCCGCTTCGCCGTAACCTCGAGCTTTCCCCGGTCCTGATCTTATATGTGTTCTTGCCGTCGCTCATCTTCGAGTCGGCTTTCAATTTGGACGCGCGAGAGCTGCGAGAAAATCTCTGGCCCGTGTTGATATTGGCGGCGCCGGGGCTGCTGCTGTCAACGCTCGTGATCGGATTAATGATCTGCGCCGCGACGCCCATGCGATTGCCGGAGGCGTTGCTTCTCGGATCGATTCTGAGCGCAACGGATCCGGTGGCGGTAATCGCGGTGTTCAGACGTCTCGGAGCTCCAATACGGCTTCGGGTCCTGGTGGAAGGCGAGAGCCTGTTCAACGACGCTACGTCCCTGATTGTCGCCCGCCTCATTCTCGCGGTTGTTGCGGCTGGAAGCGCCGCAAGCGTCTCACGCGGCGCGGCCGCGAAAGCGATCCTGGACTTCGCGGTCATCTTTGCCGGAGGTCTTTTAGTTGGATGGCTGCTGGGAGTAGTCACTGGTTATGTGCTTGGACGAGTTCAGGACAATTTCATCGAGATCACGCTGACTACCGTTCTCGCTTACCTATCGTTCATCGTCGCCGAGAATGTTCTTCACGTCAGCGGGATCATGGCGACGATCGCGGCGGGATTGGCGATAGGCGGATGGCGCCGCATAAAGGTTTCGCCGGGAGTGCGGACCTACTTGAATCATCTATGGGAATATCTCGCATTTATCGCCAACGCGCTGATCTTCCTGCTAGTGGGATTGCGAGTCGACTTGAGGGCGCTGTGGACGACGCGATCATTGCTTATGTGGACAGTTTTGGCGTTGCTGATTTCACGCGCGATTGTAATCTACGGATTGACGCCGCTCATCCAACGGTTCCCGGGCTCCAGGCCAATCAGCAAAGCGTACCAAACAGTGATCTACTGGGGAGGACTGCGAGGAGCCGTGGCGTTGGCGGTCGTGCTCAGCCTGCCTCCCTTCGAACAGAAAGAAACATTCGTCGCGGTAGTGATGGGCGCCGTGCTGTTTACTCTCTTAGTCAACGGACTAACCATCGAGCCGCTGGTTCGCCGTCTCGGGCTGCATCGGCCGCTACTTTCCGACAGGCTGGAAGGGTTGGAAGGAGATTATTCGGCTAATCAAGAGGCGTTACGGCGGCTGCCTGAATTGCTTGGCGGTGGGCTCTTCCTCGGCGCGGTCGCTACGCGGCTCCAACAAGACATCGAAAAGCGAGCCGCCTCGCTACGAGTCGAAATCGAGACTCTTCATCAGCGCGAACTGAACGATGACGATCAGCAAAGGTCGCTCTTGTATCTTAGAGGTTTGTCGGAGGAACGGGCGCTGTTTATCAGGCTCCAGGATAAAGGCCAACTCAGCGAACGGGCGTTCAGGCGGCTCATAGCCACGCTCGATTCGCGGATAGATGTACTGCG
>JAHFUG010000592.1 GCA_023265195.1 Blastocatellia bacterium
TGCCGTGGGTGGGATTTCGCGGAAGCGCAGTGGGCTCTCTCTTCGAAGGGCGCTTGAACAATCCTCGCTATTGGAGAATCAGAACTCGAATGAAGAACTTAGTATTTCCACTCGCAACGTCCCTCTTGACGATTACTCTGCTGCTTGCCTTCGCGCCCCGTTCCTCAGCCTGGGGTGACGAAGGGCATCGATATATTAATCTCGTGGCAGCGCAAAAGCTGCCCGATGACATGCCTGAGTTTTTCAGAAAGGCGTCAGCGCGGTTATCGTTCCTTGGGCCGGAGCCGGATCGTTGGCGCGACACAAGGCAACTCTATAGCGCGCTACGCGAGGTGAACGGGCCCGATCACTTCATCGACATAGACAAGCCGGAAAACTTCGAAGCCCTCCCGGACGACCGCTACAAGTACGGCGACTGGCTCCGCGCGCGAGGCAAGGACGCCAGGGTTATTGGCTATCTGCCCTACTCGATACTCGAAGGCTACGAGAAGGTTCAGGTGTTGTTTCGGTTGTGGAGGGATCCGCGGCGATCCGCCGAACGAGACGAGATCGAGCAGAACATAGTCTATTATGCGGGCGTGCTCGGCCATTACGTCGCCGACGGTTCGCAACCCCTGCACGCCACGATCCACTTTAACGGATGGAGCACTAGTTCGAATCCGGAGCTGGCGACGCGTGAACCGTTGCATGGCAGATTTGAAAGTGACTACGTCAGGGCGCGGATCAAACCTGAAGACTTCAAGGAACTGGTTAGGCCGGGCCGCCGGCTAAAGGATCCATTCTCGGACATAATGAAGTACCTGTTCGAGACCTACTCGAAGGTGGATCAGCTTTACGCTATGGAGGAGAAATCGCGGTGGGATGGAAACAACACCAGTGCCGACGCGAAGAGGTTCGTTGAGCGGCGCCTGGCCGCTGGTTCACAGATGCTTGCCGACCTCTGGTACACGGCCTGGCTCGAGTCTGTCGTCAAGACAGGGTTCTAAAGACCGTTGGCCGCCGCGAAGTTCATTGATGACCTGAGTCTTGATGATCGGCCCTCCGTTAGGAGGGCAATGTCTATAGCAGGGATCGGGCGCAGCATTCGCCCTCCGTTAGGAGGGCCATGTCCATGTGTATTTCAAGCGAACAATAATGGCTGCCTCCATTTCAGAGAACACATGGCCCTCCTATGGAGGGCGGAACATCGCACCACACCTGCTATAAACATGGCCCTCCTACGGAGGGCGGAAGAAAATGGCCAAACTCCAGCGCCCTCCATAGGGCCGAAAGGAAATGGCGAAACCCGGGAAAAGGCGGAGTCTTTCATCAAGCGGTACAACCGCCAAGGAGATCAAACTCCAAATGCGGCTCGCCGATAGACCTCCATCAGGCCGCTCAAGGGTTGAAGCCGCGCCCGGAAAACACAGTTCATGAAAAAATCTGCAAAGAGTTTCAGAGGTGCTGTTCATTAGGCTGATGGGAGGCGATCAAGCCAGAGCACGGACTGGAGCTTTCACGAAAATCACTCTTGATCAGCCTCCCTTTTTCCATCATAACGGAGTCCAATCATGAAAATAACGATGTTGAAAGCTCTTGGATTTGTCTTACTAATCTCCGGAGCAGCTTTTGGACAGGGAGTCATAGTTCCGAGACCCTGCCACACGTGCCCGCCCCTTCCGCATCCACCGCCATTGCCATTGCCCCGAGTGCTCAAGATCAAGTCGGTAAAGATCACGACGAAGATAGACTCTCAAGTTGCTACGACAAAGGTCGAACAGGTTTTCGAGAACGATACGCCCTACCGTCTCGAAGGCTCTTATTTCTTTCCAATTCCTGAATCAGCTTCCATATCCGACTTCGCGATCTACGAAGGCGACAAGCGAATGGCCGGCGAGGTCGTCGATCGGGCAAAGGCGCGCCAGATTTACAACGATCTGGTTCGAAGGATGATCGATCCCGGCCTGCTCGAATACGTAGGCAAGGACTTATTCTCGGCGAACGTTTTTCCAATCGAGCCTCGCAGCACCAAGAAGATCGACCTGGCGTATACTCAAGTGACCAAAGCCGAAGGCGGGACCATTTCTTATAACTACGCGTTAGGGTCCGGCCGCAGGATACAGCAGCAGCCTATCGGTCACGTCGCCGCCAGCATCGAGATCAACTCGCCGATTGAACTAAGGAGCATATTCTCGCCATCCCATAAGATCTCGGTGACTCGCGACAGCGAAAAGCGCGCGCGACTCAGCTTCGAGGGTTCCGGCGAGGACGCGCAAAAGGATTTTCGCCTTTACTACACGCTGTCCGACAAGGAGTTCGGACTTTCGCTCTTGACCCAGCGGGAGCCCGGCAAGGATGGCTACTTCCTGATCTTGTTGTCGCCCAAAATCAGCTCGAGCGGGCAGGAACGGATCGCGAAGGACACCGTCTTCGTGCTCGACACATCGGGCTCGATGAGCGGCGAAAAGATTGAAAAGGCGCGAGCCGCGTTGCGATTCGGCGTCGAGTCGCTGTCGCCTCGAGACCGATTCAACATAATCTCGTTCTCCGGCGAAGAACACTTCATGAAGAGCGGGCTGGTCGAAGCCACAAAAGAGGCCAAGCAAGATGGGCTGCGCTTCATCGAGAACCTTCGAGCCGAGGGCGGAACGAACATCAATGATTCACTGCTGGGAGCTTTGAAACTTTTTCACGGCTCCGAACGGCCTTCAATGATCGTGTTCATCACCGATGGCCAGCCGACGGTCGGAGTCACCGACGCCAAGCAAATAATAAAGAACGCCTCCGAGGCTAATCGCGCGGGGGTCAGGTTGTTCTCGTTCGGCGTGGGCTACGACGTCAATACCAATCTCCTCGATAAGTTGTCGGCGGACAATCGCGGCGCGAGCGACTACATAGAGCCGAACGAAGACCTCGAGGTCAAAGTATCGAACTTCTTCGCCAAGGTGAATTATCCGGTGCTGTCCGATCTCAGGATCGATTTCGGAGGAATAGAAGTTGACGGCCTCTATCCTCGGACGCTTCCGGACCTGTTCAGGGGTTCTCAGTTGACGCTGGTGGGCCGCTACAAGAACCACTCCGATAATTGTACGATTCGGCTTAACGGCAAGATGGGATCGCGCGATCAGACATTCACGTTCGCCGAGCGAGGCTTCCCATCGGAGAAAGCCGGCAATGAGTTTCTCCCGAGACTGTGGGCCACTCGCCGAGTCGGGCATCTCCTGGAGCAGATCAGGCTGAACGGCGAGCATCGCGAACTCGTCGACGAGATCACCGCGCTTGGAACGCGATATGGAATCGTGACGCCGTACACGTCCTACCTCGTGACTGACGACATAAAGGTGGCGGGCAGCCGTCCGTTGCCTCGCGATATGGCGGCGATGGCTCCCGGCGTTGCGAGCGGCGTAGGACGAGGCAGCGGGAGCGGCTCTTCGCCAAGCGCAAATCAGCAGGTTGACATCACCGCCGCTGTTCGTGAAGTCGCTCGCAGCAAAGCCGAGAAGTCACTTTCCGATTCCGAAGCGGTGAACCTGCCGGATCAGTATCTAACCAAGACGCGCACCGCCGCGGGTAAGACGTTTCAACTCAAAGAAGCGGTTTGGGTTGACACCGAATACAAAGACGAATCGACCTTGCCGGTTGTCGAACTCAAGTTCGGCAGTGACGAGTTCTTCGCTCTGCTGACGAAAGAGCCCAAGCTGGCTGACTACTTTGCTCTGGGTGAGAAGGTGATGGTGGTCTTCAACGGAAAGGTCTACAAGGTCTTTTA
>JAHFUG010000593.1 GCA_023265195.1 Blastocatellia bacterium
AAGAAGGAGGCCGCCGTTGTGTGTAGGTTGAGCTTGAACTATCCACCCACTCCCGTGGGTGGGATTCGGGGAAAGAAGAAGGAGGCCGCCGTTGTGTGTAGGTTGAGCTTGAACTATCCACCCACTGCCGTGGGTGGGATTTGGAATTTCCACACAGTCTCGGTTCCGGGCGATTTTCTAAACTCGGCTGCTGAAACTGATCGAACGCCGCGGAGGCTCTGCTCAAAAAAGGTGCTTCAGTAGCGGCCGAAATTGTGCGACATTCAATCATGGGCGATCAGGAGATTTAGTCGATGAGTAACAAGACCGATGTATGGCAAGGGACGCTGGCCTTGATGGTGTTGAAGACACTCGAGGCGTTGGGCCCCTTGCATGGCTATGGCATAGCCCGGCGGATAGAGCAGACCAGCGGCGGCCTGTTATCCATCAACTACGGAACGCTCTACCCCGCCCTGCTCAAACTGGAGCAGGAGGGCTACGTCTCCTCCGAGTGGGGCGCTTCGGACAACAACCGCAAGGCCAAGTACTACAAGCTGACGCGGGCGGGCCGCAAACAACTCGAGCGCGAAACTCGCGAATGGGACAAGACTACCGCGATCCTCGCCCGGTTCTTCGCCGCCGCAAAGGAGGAGTCGTGATGCGCCTTCGACAGTTACGCGGCTGGCTCGTCCGCCTTACCGGTTCGTTCAATCAGGAAAAGCAGGAGCGGGAGTTGGCCCTTGAATTAGAGAGCCACCTGCAAATGCATATCGAAGACAGTCTCCAAGCCGGATTGACGCCGGTGGAGGCGCGGCGGCAAGCGTTCATCAAGCTCGGCGGACTCGAGCCAGCCAAAGAAACGTGCCGCCGCCAGCTTAGGTTTCCATTCATCGATGCGCTTGGCCAGGACATACGCTACGGCATGCGGATGCTCATCAAGCGGCGCGGTTTCACCGTGATCGCGCTGGTCTCGCTTGGGCTTGCGATTGGCGCGAACACGGCCATCTTCAGCGTGATCAATTCGGCTGCGCTGCGTCCATTGCCGGTCGAGCATCCGGAGCAATTGGTCTCGCTGAGCAACACTGATGGATCAGGCAGGGTTGCGGGCTTCTCCTATCCCAACTACAAGGACTATCGGGATCGCAACGACGTCTTCAGCGGCCTCATCGGCTATCGGTTCGCGCCGCTGAGCGTCAGCCATGACGGCGTTAACGAGAGGCTCTGGGGTTACCTCGTGACCGGCAATTATTTCGAAGTGCTGGGCGTGAGAGCGGCCCTTGGCCGGATGATTGCGCCTGACGACGATCGACTGCCCGGAGGCCATCCTCTAGCCGTAGTCAGCCACCGATGCTGGCTCCAAAGGTTCGGAGCCGACGCGTCTATCATCGGCAAGAGCTTGATCGTGAATGGCCGCGGCTTCACTGTCATAGGCGTGGCTCCGCCGGGATTCTTTGGAACCGAGATCATCGCTGAGCCACAGTTTTGGTTTCCTATGGCGATGCAGGCGGAGATCGAGGCAGGCAGTCCGTGGTTGGATAAGCGAGACGTGGAGCAGACCCTGTTGATAGGACGCTTAAAACCAGGCGTGACGGTCGTTCGGGCGCAAGCGGCGCTCAATTCAATCGCGTCGCAACTCGAGAACGAATATCCGGCCGTGAATAAAGACAAGCGCGTCGTCCTCTCATCGCCGGGCTCAACGTTAATGGGCGCGGCAATGGTCGGAGTTGCGTTGGGTTTCGCCGGACTATTGATGATCGTAGTAGGATTCGTGTTGTTGCTGGCATGCACCAATCTCGCGAACCTGCTGCTCGCGCGGGCTGCTGAACGGCGTGCGGAGATTGCGGTGCGGCTCGCTTTGGGGTCGAGCCGGCCACGGCTCGTTCAACAATTGCTGACCGAAAGCATGCTACTTGCGCTTGCCAGCGGAGCGGTTGGATCCTTGCTGGCGTACTGGCTGTTGAGCATGGCCGGCCGGATAAGGCTGCCGGCTGAGTTTCCACTTCTGATCGATTTGCACATAGATTATCGCGTGCTCGTCTTTACCTGCCTGACTTCGGCGGCGGCCGGCGTCCTGTTCGGATTGCTGCCCGCGTTGCAAGCGACGAAGCTCGATCTGCTGCACGCCTTGAAGAGAGAGACTTCATCGGGCGGCTATCGAGGCTCGTGGTCGAAAGGCGGTTTGATCGTACTGCAGGTGGCGCTGTCGCTCGTGTTGCTGGCCGGCAGTGGTCTGACGTTGCGCGCTCTAACGCAGGCTCAAACTCTCAACCTCGGGTTCGATCCGAGGAACGCCGTCGCCGTCTCGTTCGACCCGCGGCTCCAAGGCTACGACGACGGCCGCAGCCGCGAGTTTCAGAAGCGATTGCTCCAGCGTGTTCGGGCGCTTCCCGGCGTACAGTACGCCGGCTTGATCGATCTCGCTCCGGTCAATCTCCATTTCACCCGGACTTCAGTCTTCATCGAAGGACAGACGGCGGAGCGCACCGCCACTGCTCCTCGGGCAATGGCGAGCGTGTTCAGCCCGGGTTACGTCGCCGCAATCGGCGCGCGTCTCGTGCAAGGACGGGATTTCACCGAGCAAGACGACGAGAACGCTCCGAGAGTGGTGATCATAAACGAAACGTTCGCACGCCGCTTCTGGCCCGGCGAAGACCCGCTCGGCAAGCGTTTCAGCCGAAGCCGTCCGGATTCGCCGCCGATGCAAGTGGTCGGCGTCTTGCAGGACGGAAAGTACGCTGGGCTGAGCGAAGACCCTCAGCCATACATGTGCCGCCCGCTGCTCCAGGTTAATTCCGGAGGAGTCACGCTGATCGCCCGCACCACCACCGACCCTCAGACGATGCTTGCCGTTGTCCGCGACGAAACGCAGCGGCTCGATCAATACATGCCGCTCTCCGCCGAGACGATGACGGATCGGATGGCGATCCCGTTGCTGCCTGCCCGAATCGCGGCGTTTCTTTTCGGCGTATTCGGGCTGCTGGCGTTGATACTGGCGGCGATTGGGATCTACGGCGTGATGTCTTATGCGGTCTCGCAACGCACGCGAGAGATCGGCGTTCGCGTGGCGCTGGGAGCGTCAAGATCAGACGTCTTGAGACTCGCAATGGGACACGGAATCAGACTGGTGTTGATCGGAGTGGCGGCCGGCATAGCGGCGGCGATGGCGCTGACCAGCTTAATGCGTAGTTTCCTGTTCGGCGTGAGCGCGACCGACCCGATGACGTATGCCGGCGTCGCGTTGCTGCTAAGCGCGGTGGCGATGACTGCGTGCTACATCCCAGCCAACCGGGCCACCAAGGTCGATCCGATGTCGGCGCTGCGCAATGAATGATGGCTGACTCCCATGAAACCATCCGATGTTGTCATTGACGGTTCCTACACCCGGACTCTTCCGTGCGCGGAACATGTCCGGCGGAGAAATCCATGCGATTAAGAACGCATCCACTTGTAGCCCTCGCCTCATCGGTTATTCCGGGATTGGTCCTGGGCCTATACTACCGAGCGGGCTTTGAACTCGTAGGAACAGGCGGTGACTCGGCGATAGTGGTCAAAAGGATTGGTGGCTAGCCGTGACTCTTCGATCGACGGTAAGGGTCACGTGAACTGGTAGGAGCAGCGGAACGTGCGGCAATACAGACATCGCCTTGTCTCACTAATCACTTCAGGCCGCATTGAATCCCATACGCTAGGAACTCACTGGGCTTGGCCTGATGGCGCGAGCATGCTCATTACAGTGGTAATCAGGCCTGCGCCTAAGGGGGCGTAAAA
>JAHFUG010000594.1 GCA_023265195.1 Blastocatellia bacterium
GTTGACGTTTCCACGCTGGTTTTCGGGGCCGTTCAGAGACGTGGAGATTCTGAGTCCATCGCTTTTCCTGAATCGCCGCCTTTGGGAGAAGAAATGAATGTGGCGCCCGCAAGAAAAAAATAAGAAAGAAATCTTGTATAGAATACGTCCAGTTAATTTGGAGGCCGATTCTATTCAAAAAGTATGATAGAATCCTCCGCCTCCGCCGTTTTGGCATTCTTTAGTGAACGGTGGGGAAACGAAGGCCAAGACGAGAAGGAATGGGGATTCCTTCGGTCCAGAAATCCCATGCTTAAGGTGAATTATGCGCTAATGGTCATAGAGTAGAGAAAACGAATCTTATTTTCGGTTTCCGGCATTCGTCGCCAGTCGCCGAGGTACAACTCGGCAATTACAGTGAAGGAAACCGAGTTTGGAGCCCAAAGCCCTCACATGCGAACACTCACCAAGTTGCCGTGGCCTTTGAGGTCCTCGAATGGTGAAATTCGAACATTCCAGGACGCGAAACGATTATTAACCTTCTACGCGTTAGTGGCCTTCTTAATCACTTTATCGGCATGCAATTTGTCCGCTTGCAGCAGTTCAGAGTGCCTTCCAGAACCGCCCGCGGCTGAAGACGACAGTTCCTTCTCGACCGCAAAATTCGATGACGTTGTCGTCGATGTATATGTAGACGCCACCCTTTCGATGCAGGGCTTCGTCAAGGCCGGGACCGAAACACGTTACATTCAGACGCTGCAGCGGCTGGAGAACGCGACGATAAAGGGCTGGCGCCATTCGGAGGCGAAGTTCTACAAGTTCGGAAACCGCATCACTTCCTTCATCGAGCGCCAACAGTTTCTTGACGAATTCGCCAAGCCTGGCTTTTATAACGACCCTCAATATCGAGGCAAGACCCATATCGAGGACGTTGTTCAGAAGGCGGATTCACAAAATCTCACGATCATCGTCACAGACTTGTTCGAAGAAAACTCCGACCTCAACATTTTGGAAAAGGAGTTGAAGACCAAGTACATCCTTGATGGACTCGCGATTGGGGTGCTTGGGGTTAAGAGCGATTTTGACGGAATTATCTATGATATTGGGCTAAGCAGGGCGGTTTCAGCCTTTAAGGGACGCAGGCCGTTCTATGTTCTCATACTGGGGAAGCACCGGGATGTGGCCCGTCTGTTCGAGCAAATGGGTCCGGAGGAATCGTCCGAAGAGCATTTCGCGCTTTTCTCGCCCAATATCGCAAACCAATCAGCCGCGCTACGAATGGCGACGGTGGCGGAGAGTTCCAAACTGGTTGAAGATGATTTTCTCCAACTCGGCGCGGCTCCCAATCTTAGAATTAGACAGTTCTCTCTTCAGGGAGAGCCTTCGCGCGGTTCATTCACCTTGAAGGACATTCAACTCTGTCCGCTTCCTCACACGACACCATTCGATGTCAAAGGCATTGAGGACCGCGGTAAGTTCGAGCAGGACATCAAGGCTTACCACTACAAGTGTGGCGAACCTCCGCAAGACCCGGGCGCAACAAATAAGAACTTCCAACAGAAAGGTCCGGCCGAGCCTGTGCCAAATGGCGGTCAGCAACCGGCGGCTCAGTCGGACGGCCGGAACCAGAAGCACAAAAGCTATCCGGTGCCCGATCAAGATGCGCTTCGCGCGCTTGCAGTCGAAATAAAGGCTGAGGAAAAACCCGGATCGAGGAAGCCTCTGGATCAATGCGCGAGCGTCTTGCTGAAGAGCGCTCTTGAACCTGCACTGCTGCCCGGAAGTGGTATCTATCGCTTCGACGTCACACTGCGCCCGAAGCCTAACGCCTACACGATGCCTGAGTGGTATTCGAAGTGGAACATGGACCCGCTGGCTATCGAGAGTTGGAAGAGGGGCGGCAAGCTTGACGGGGGCACAACGCTCTATCTCAAATCGTTTCTAGATAGCCTGTGGACCACGACTCTGGAGGTGCATCACCCCAGCGTCTTGAAGCTGTACATCTACATAAGGAAGAGGTAGAGGCACGGAGGTTTGTATGAGCAAGAAAGCCCTAGTTCAACCGTTTGGAATGATACTCATTGCCTTCGCCTTTGTGTGGTTGCTAAGCCTAGGGGAGGAATACGTTATCAAGACCCGCGTAGAACCGGTGGGGATGAAATTGAATGATTGGCTAAATGACTTCCGATTTTGGGGCCGCGTGGGGATTGCCTCTTCGCTGGTGGCGGGACTCCTCTGGTATTGGTTGGCCCAACGGAAATTCAGGATCGACCGGCTGAAGAACCGAGACAGGCGCTGGTTCTGGGTGTCTCTGTTCATATTGCCTTTGGTGGCGACCGGTGTCGCCGTCTATTTTACTAAGCCAGTGCAGGAGGGAGCCTGGGTCGCAAACGCTGCCTACGGGATAAGCGCGCTCGCCAGCTATTACTTCGAAACGGCAATGTTCTCCCCTCTTGCTTTCAAGTACACCCCGGTCGGCGCCGAGAGACTCAGGTTTTGGGAAGCCGTGCTCACGATCAGACTAAGGAGGAACAAATGAGCAGCTATGTGATCGGAATCGGCGGTACCGGCGCCAAGTGCGTCGAAGCCCTGGTACATCTCTGCGCGGCGGGTATGATGCCCGACACCGAGGTGTTCGCCTTGTTCGTTGACCCCGACCGAGCGAACGGCAGCCTCGAACGCGCCCAGATGACGCTTCAACAGTACGTCAACTGCAAACAGCTCAAAACCGGTGTCACCGATCTGTTCAAGACGGACGTATCCGTATCGATCCCAGACGTATGGTCACCTTTCTCCAACGAAGCGCAACCGAGCCTTGATAACTTCTTCCGGTATCATGGTCTCAAGGGAAAGAACCCTGCCGCGGCTCACCTCTTCGATGTGCTCTACAGCCAAGCCGAGAGAGAAACGACCCTTGAGAAGGGGTTTCGCGGACATCCATCGATCGGAGCCGCCGTGCTGGCCGAACGCGTCGAGTTGGGAGACGAAGAACCCTGGAGGACTTTCCGGAAAAAGATCGCCAACGACCTCAACGCCGCAGGTGGCGCGCGGGTTTTTCTAATCGGTTCGATCTTTGGCGGAACCGGCGCGGCCGGGTTCCCGACTATTGCGCGATTGATTGCTGAAGAGTTCAACGTCGGCAAGGACGGCAACGACGGCAAGAAAGGGAATGGCGGCGTGAAGCTAGGCGGCGCGCTGATTCTTCCCTATTTCTCATTCATTCCAGACGAAACCAGCGCGGAGCTCAGAGCCAGTTCCGAAGACTTCCTAATGACCTCTCAGGCGGCGCTCAAGTACTATCATCAGCAGAAGTCGAATGAGATATATGACTCGGTCTACGTGATCGGTGATGAGAACCTGAGCCCTACCAAGACATTCAGCATCGGCTCGAAGACGCAGCGCAATGAGCCTCATTTCATCGAGCTATACTCGGCATTGGCTGCCGTCGATTTCTTTACCGGCGCCGAGCCCAGAGGGTTCCCGATGATCGCCCGCCAAGGAGTCCGGCGCATCGGATGGGATGACCTGCCGGACGGCAATGCTGGAAACACTCTCAAGAAAAAGCTGGCCCAGTTGCTTCGGTTTGCCTTCGCGTACCTCGCCGTGTACGAACCAATGTTGGTCGATATTCGTGAGAACGGGAGACCATTTCGCGCGCCTTGGTACGTCGATTATTTCCTGCGCAACGGACTGCAAATCGCCGATAACGAGATGCAAAAGGCAGCCTCGATGGTGAAGGATTACTGCGAGAGTTTCCTCAGA
>JAHFUG010000595.1 GCA_023265195.1 Blastocatellia bacterium
GCTCCCAGATCAGCCGATGAAGAAATCCTGGCCGGCATATGGGCGGACGTTCTCGGCGTGAAAGACGCCGGCGTCGACGACGACTTTTTCGATCTGGGAGGACATTCACTGCTCGCCACTCAAGTGATCTCGCGGATCCGGGAACGGTTCCTGGTTGAACTGCCGTTACAGAGCCTGTTCGAAAAACCCACCATCGAAGGCTGCGCCGCCGACATTGACATGCTTCGGCGAAAGGGGCTGGGATTCCTGCCGCCGCCGATTGAACTCGTCTCGAGCACTGCCGCGCGCACGGGATTTCCGCTCTCGTTTTCACAGGAGCGGTTGTGGTTCATGGATCAGTTTGAGCCCGGTCTTCCGCTGTACAATATCGCGGCCGCGGTGCGGCTCTCGGGCCGGTTGAGCGTGATCTCTCTGGAGAGGAGCCTTTGCGAGATCGTGCGGCGCCAACAGGTCCTTCGAACGACCTTCTCGGCGGTGGAAGGCGTTCCTTCTCAATCAGTCGCTCCGTTTCGCCCTTTCAACCTGGCAATCAGCGACGTCGGCGGATTAGGAAGCACGGAGGGCGAAGAGGAGTACCGCGGACTTGCCGTGGAGGAGGCGTCCAGGCCGTTTGATCTATCGCGAGGTCCGGTGTTCCGGGCGCGCCTTCTGCGAATTAGCGAGCTCGAACACGTGCTGCTCTTCACGATGCATCATATCGCCTCGGACGGCTGGTCGATGGGACTACTCACGTCGGAGCTCGGCCAATTGTATTCGGCGTATAGCCGGGGAGAAGCCTCGCCTCTGACGGAGCCGCGGATTCAATATGTGGATTACGCGGCGTGGCAGCGCGGCTGGCTAAAGGCCGACGTGCTCGATACCCAACTGGATTACTGGCGCGAGCGGTTGGCCGGCGCTCCGGCAAGATTGGAATTTCCGGTTGAACGTCCGGAGGTTCGGGGAATCCGAGGCGAGGCTGCCAGGGTGGTGATTGAAAGAGAACTGACGCTGGGTTTGAAAGAACTGAGCCGAACCGAAGGAGTGACGTTGTTCATGACGTTGCTCGCGGCTTACCAGACGCTGTTGTTTCTTTACACGGGGCAGGAAGACATCCTGGTAGGGAGTCCGATAGCTGGACGCAGTCATGAGAAATTGGAAGAGCTGATCGGCTTCTTCGTAAACACGATCGTTATCAGAGCCGGCTTCGCCGGCGACCCGAGCTTCGAAGAGGTTCTGAGACGAGTGGCAAGGGCTGCAATGGGGGCGTACGCGAATCAGGACGCTCCATTCGAAAAACTCGTTGAAGATATCCAACCGCTGCGGCTGTCAACCCACAGTCCGATATTCCAGGTGTGGTTCGCTCTGCAGAATGCGCCGGCGCCGCCGCTGGTTCTGCCGGGTCTCACTCTGAGAGTTGAACGGAGCCCGGCGTCTTTCGCGAAGTTCGACCTCGCCTTGACACTGGCCGAGGAAGCCGGCGAACTGGTTGGGTCCCTCGATTACAGCCCAGATTTGTTTGAGAACGATCAGATCTCGGCTCTGCTGGAACAGTTCGAGAATCTCTTACGCGAAGTGGTTGCGCGTCCGGGGTTGAAGATTCTCGATATTCCGGCGGCAGCCGGATCCGACGCAGTCGCACCCCTCTTTGCCGATTCGGAGTTTCAGTTCCAGTGCGATGAACGGTGAGAAGAATGGAGTCCGCCCTCCGGTGGAGGGCAATGGTTATAGAAAGCCGTGCATATGTCCCCGCCCTCCGTTAGGAGGGCTGAACGTCTCTCCACGCGTGCTATAAACAGGGCCCTCCTACCGGGGGCCGCGATGTTACGACCCTTAAACAAGGAGTTGATTCCATGTCAAACGGCAAGACCTATCGTCTAGCGCCATCCACTATCGTCGAGCCTTTGATTAACGCGTGGCCGGCGTGGGCGCACGTCGTGTCACCGCTGGCGGCAAGCTTGCACCTGATCAACTATCAGATACCCGCGATGCATTCATACATCGAGAATCCGAGCTTTCACGTTCAGGCGTCTCGCGATCCCGCGCTGGTGGGCGGCCCATTCTGCGACGTTCCGGCAAACAACGCCACGCGCGTCAGGAACCTCCTGGCGGAAACGCGGAGCGGAATGGCGGACAACATTAAACTCGCGGAAGCGTTTATTGAATTTCATAATTTTCTCGCCGCCGAAGCCAGCGGCCAGCCGCTCGAATCTTACTATGGCGCTCTTCCGGCCGAGCTGCGCGGTTACGTCGAACTGGTCTATGACTACTTCAACAATCCCATCATTCGGGCGATGGAAGGCCTGCTCTATTCCAGCAATTATTATCGCGACGATCTACAGTCGTTGAGGCTGTTCCGTCTAATCAAGGACAACGACCGGCCCTTTTTCATGAGCACGCCCCGGTTCGTCGAGAAGGATGAGATCGATTGGCGAATTGTATTCAAGAACTCTCGCGTGGATCAGCTCTTCGAATTGGACGCACGGCCCAGACCTCTTGGCTACATCAAGGAGCTTCTCGGACTCGGCTCGGCGGGGGATGCACTCTTGCAAGGGTTCCTGTCGGAGGGCTCGCCTTCACGTTCCCCGAGCTGGCAAGGCCCCGGCGTTCGAGTTCGATACTTCGGGCATGCGTGTCTGCTTATCGAGTGGAACGGATTGAGCCTGATTACCGATCCGTTCGTCGCCGCCGTTCCGGAACGAGGCGGGCACGAACGCTTTTCATTCGGAGACCTGCCCGAAAAAATCGACTACGCGCTTGTAACGCACAACCACCAGGATCATTTTTCCATTGAAACGCTGCTGCGGATCAGACATCGATTGGGGCGCCTTGTTGTTCCCAGATCTTTTGGAGTTCTTCACGCCGATGTGTCGCTCAAACTAATGGCTCAAAAGCTGGGCTTTCCCGAGGTCGTCGAGCTCGATAGTCTGGAGTCGATTCCGTTTGACGGAGGCGAGATAGTCGCGGTTCCCTTCCTTGGCGAGCACGGGGATCTCGCTCATGGAAAATCCGCGTACGTGGTTCGATTCGATGGCGAGCGAATGCTGATTGCGGCCGATTCCGACTGCCTCGATCGAGGAATATACGAAAATGTTCGCCGCTGCCTGGGGCCGGTTGAAACGATCTTTCTCGGCCTGGAATGCGTCGGCGCGCCTCTGACCTGGAGCTGCGGCCCAATGTTTCCTCGAAAGCCGGAAATCATCCACGATCAAACTCGACGGTATCACGGCTGTAATTCGGACAGGGCTCTGCAAATGATCGAGGCCCTCGGCGCGAAGAGGATATACAACTACGCG
This sequence comes from Blastocatellia bacterium, assembly GCA_023265195.1. Classification (GTDB taxonomy): domain Bacteria; phylum Acidobacteriota; class Blastocatellia; order UBA7656; family UBA7656; genus QHVH01. Next base: position 3,273 of record JAHFUG010000595.1, read on the forward strand.
ATGGGGCAGGAGCCGTGGATAGAGCATCTGCTTGGGCTGGGATTGTCCGAAGACTCCGTGCAGATCAGAGAGTCAAACGATCTGCTCCGGAAGTCCGGAGGCCGTGGACTGATCGAGGCGGATCGCTTGTGTGGCCGTCGAGAACTTTATTTCGACTCCGGCTCCGGCGGTAAGACGCGGAGCTCCGTTAGCGCGAGCCTTGACTACTGGACCCGGCAACTGAAGGGTTTTCGGCCGCTGTTCTCAGCGCCGAACTCGGGAGTCCTCGGATCAGACTTAAACAAGAGAGTCGAGACCGTTTCATTGCCGCGGAATCCCGAAGCGCGGTCCTCGTGGTTCGTGGACGGTTGCCCTGCGCGAATCTTTCATGTCGCCGCGTTGACCGCGTTGCTCCATACGTGGATGGGCAAAGATGATGTTTGCGTAGGCATCGTCGACGAAAGCTTGGCTGAATCCTCGAGTGTTGAT